>JAGQOZ010000961.1 GCA_020426955.1 Planctomycetales bacterium | reverse complement strand
GCTTTCTTCAGCGAATCGTAGGCGGCTTGCACGGTGTAGAACACTTCCGGTTTGGGCAACAAACGCAGCGTCACTTCCAGCGCTATACCGAACAAGCCTTCACTGCCGACAAACATGCCGTGAAGATCGGGACCAACTGCTTCCAGGCTATCACTGCCAAAGCGACAAACATCTCCGTTGGGCAGAACGACTTTCAGTCCCAGCACATGGTTGGCGGTCATGCCATATTTCAAGCAGTGCGCGCCGCCGGAATTAAACGCCACGTTGCCGCCAATGGTGCAAATGGGACCGCTGGACGGATCGGGTGCGTAGTACAGATTGTCTGCAGCGACGTGTTGTGAAACTTTCAGATTGATCGCACCGGGTTCCACCACGGCCACCAGATTGCCTGGATCGTAGCGCAGAATTCGATTCAGGCGATTCAGCGCAATGACCAATCCTTGTGCTACCGGAACCGCGCCGCCGCTGAGACTAGTTCCGCTGCCTCGAGCCATAAACGGGACGCCAAATTCGTAACAAGTCTTCACCGCAAAGATGACTTCGTCTTGCGTTTCTGGCAGCACCACACCCGCTGGCTGGGAGCGAAAGGCAGTCAATCCGTCCGATTCGTAGGGAGCCAACTGTGCCGCCTCTGTGAGCAGTCGGTCGGCGGGAAATACCGTTCGCAATTGGCGAAAAAAGGCTTCAATATTCATTGGGCGGCAACATTCGTTCGGCACCATCGATTGGGGATCTTGGAAACCTTCGTATCATACGGAATGCACCGCTTCGCTCAAAGCGGACCAGCATCTTTGCAGGACCAAACCGCAGAGTTTCCGCGGCGCTGCCCGCAACGATCAAAAATTTGACACGCACCTTGCTCCACGCGTATACTCGATGCCGGTTTCCGTCCGCATATTCGTGAATTCGCTTATCCGCTTAGTTTCGCCAGACGAAACATCAGTGGCTCGTTTTCCATTTCCCGCCTTTTCCTTCCCAGGAGCCTGAAGATGCTGGTCATCCCCGGTCAAGCAGGTCAAGATCTTTGTGATCGTCACTTAGGTGTTAGTCGCCGCGAGTTACTGAGAATTGGCGGATCGTCCATGTTGGGCCTTTCGCTGGCACAGCTGCTGCAAGGGCAAGCGACTCAAGCCGCCACCAACGAAAACTACAGCGGTCCCGGTTTTGGCAAAGCCAAGAGCGTGATCATGGTATATCTGCAGGGCGGACCGAGCCACTTGGATCTTTGGGATCCCAAGGATGACGTGCCGGATAATGTTCGCAGCGTCTTCAAGCGAATCAAAAGCAAAGTCCCCGGCATGGATCTGACCGAAAACATGCCCAAGCTGGCCGAAGTGACCGACAAGCTGACGCTGATTCGATCCATGAGCTATACGCCGAATGGCCTGTTCAATCACACGGCGGCCATCTACCAAATCCACACCGGCTACACGGCAGACAAAGTGAGTCCTTCGGGCCAATTGGAGCCGCCTACGCCTAAAGACTTTCCTACATTCGGATCCAATATTATTCGGCTCAAGCCGCCCGAAGTGCCGATGCTGCCCTTCGTCATGCTGCCTCGTCCACTACAAGAAAGCAACGTCGTAGGCAAAGGTGGCACCGCTGGGTTTTTAGGACGAGCGTTCGATCCGTATATTTTGTATCCGTCCGGAGATGACATGGATATGAATAAGATGGATCGAATTAACGTGGACGATCTGGCCTTGCGTCCCGAAGTCTCGTCACCTCGGCTTGAACGTCGAGCTCGTTTGCGAACCTTAATCAACCAGGGCATGCCGGAATTGGAAAAAGCGGTTGCGAATTATGACCTGGACGAATACTACGATACGGCGCTCAGTCTGGTGGTC
>JAGQOZ010000960.1 GCA_020426955.1 Planctomycetales bacterium | reverse complement strand
ACAAGAGCAAAAGGGTGGTAGAAGGGAACACCCAAAAATTCTAAAAGTTCGAGCAGCCACGGAGCACCATAAATAATCGGAAGCACCCAGCGTTTTTTCAATATAGGGCTGGGTTTTGGAAAGCTTAGAATCATGTGGAGAGCAAGAGGTTGAAACAGTAAAAGATGAATGAGGTGCGTAAAAAAAGCGGCTGAATAAAATGTGACAGGATTCAGGGCATCAGGAATGCCAAAGGGAGTAACAGTCCAGCTAATCGCCGAAGCTACAATGCCCATTCCCTTTAAAAATAGGAGTTGTGCAGTGAGATTGTTAGGGCGTTTCCAGAAAAGGAATAAAACCAGCCAGAATCCTAGCCAGCCAATAATTTCGTAGAAGCCATTACTGGTAAAATATTCCCAGATAATTTTCCGCAGTCCTAGCTGAGTACCGCTATAAAGTGGAACTTTGACCTCGAGTGTTTCCCCACTACGCAAAATCGTATAATCAACCGTTTGACCAACCGCATAATTTCCTATATCTGGGGTTTGGCCTTTAACGGCTGCATCAGCGATGGCAGAAAAAGGCAAACCATTTACCGCAATAACTCTGTCACCCGTCTGTAAATCAGATGGCACATCTAAAAGTTTTTTATCAATAATGGGTTCATCTGATTCAAAGTCGGTGGTAGTACTCCAGCCTTCAAAGGGAAAGGTAAGTCGGTAGGCTTTTTGGGCTACAGATAGTAGAACTAAAATAAGGGCAAAACTGATAACAAAATAGGTGGAACGACTGAATTTTTGTCTTTGACTCGAGCTTTTTACCCTTTCGTCGTCATTATTAGAATGTGGGGAGTCCGAGGCAGCGCTGTTGGCTATGGGAGCATTTACCACCGTCAAAGGAACAAGACGGTTTGCGCCTTGATTTAGCATCCGCCAGAAGGGCTTTAAGACTAAACCAAGCACGATGAAGGTTACTAGTAGAGCAAATAGAGGGGTTTGGTTTTTTAAAAGGAGGCTCGAGCCCCCCACCATCGCCAGATAAAGCGCCAAAATCCCTATGCTCAAGGAGCCGTAAACCAGCGTTCGGTTGATAATCAGATCAATATCAAATAAGCGGTACTTCAAAATAGCAAGGCTGAGACAAACTACGAACAGTAAATCCACTGGGAACCACTGGGTAGCATCGCCAATGCTAGGGGGTAGCCAGTGCAAAATAGCGCTCATGACCCAAACCATCGAAGTCGCAGCCCAGAGAGCACCTGCATAAGCCAGCCATTTCATCTGTGCTCGCAAGACAGGTTCTTTAATGGTAATAAGGCTGTGAAGATAAGCAGCAAACATCAACAAGAAATAGAGCGGGATAAGGACATCCGCAGGAATGCCTGGGACTAAGTAACGAAGCGAATGGGCTGTCAAAGGCAAGGCATAAAAGAGCACAACTGGCCACCACTTATCAAAGCCCCATTTTGCTTTCGGAAACACCAGCGCCAGATGAACAAAAAGCGGCACGCTGAGAATTGGATTAATATCTGCACCTAGCCAGTAGCTGGCGACTCTGGCTACCGGGTCAAAAACATCACCTGGAGCAAAAGGACTAGCAAGCCAGCTAATACCGCTTACCAAATTCGTTACAAAGGCTAGAAGTAAAAGTTGTGCTGCAATATTCGCTGGGCGTTTGATAAAGACAAATAGTGCCAGTGCCAGTTCTAAAAATAAGAACGGGGAAAACTGAAAGATACGGTTTAAGAAAACCTGAGCAAAAGCATTAGCAATGCCTTTTAACGTCCAGTGATAGAGCTTAGTCTCGAGTGTAAGAGTTTCTTCTCCACGCTGCACGGTATACGGAACAGTGTTTCCTACTTGGTAGGCAGCTCGAGCCGCTGG
>JAGQOZ010000959.1 GCA_020426955.1 Planctomycetales bacterium | reverse complement strand
GTATTCGTTTGAGCTCTAAGACACTCAACTCAGCCTTTTGCAGTTCCTCCCCACGCTGGCGTCGGTTCGCATAGGCACGCTTCGATCAATCGGACCGATCGTTATCAACGTTAATCAAGTTCAAGCGGAAGCCCATTGACCTTAATGTTGTTCCCGCTGGCGTCGATGTAGAAAATACCGAAGGATTCAAGGACGGAAAGGGCGAGCTCTACTTGGGGTAGATATTCCCCGAAGGTCTCTTCAAGCTGTTTTTGGTAGTGTTCTTCCGCATCGGACGGATACTCAGGTTTGAAGTACAGGCTCGATTTTCCGAAATCAAGGATGAATGACGGTTTGACGATAGTCATTTCGATAACCATCAGTTCATCTGACCAATCGATCAGCTGGGGGATGTTGAACCCGTAAATTTCGGTAATTTGGTGATCATCAAGGATCTTGTAGCATCCAAGCTCATTTTCGGAATTTTTCGTCGACGTTCAAATACTTTTATTGCTGAAACGCCGCCCTGAATCGGCCAAACATATCCCTCCTGCCCGCAACCGAAGCTAGAATTGAAATCCGGTCTTCCGCCCATCCGATTTCCTGCAATATTCGCTTGCCTTCGCCCTGAATTGAGATTCTGACAATGCCCGCCCCCCGAAAGGATCATTCTGCGAATGTCGATTTACGAATGACGATCGACGGACGCGTCGTCAGTCTAACCCAAGTTGGTCCAACCCATGCGATACTGGAACACCCTACGTCAATACCTCCCCATTCCTCTGCATCGATCGACGTTGTCATTGACGACAAGACGCTAACGCGGGAAGTAATGCTCTATGACGGGGCACGCGACAAATCGCGACGGATTGAGTTTTTCTAACCGACTCCTTTCTTGGCCCAAATCAGCAATTGAGACTTCAATAGCTGCGACAGCTCGGGCCACAGCTTGATCAACTCGGCCAAATCGTCGGGGATTACACCGCCGGTTACACCGCCGAATTGAACCCGGCCGGCCCGCTCCCAATGACCGTCGGTCACTTGCAAGTAGTGTTTCTCCGCCACGCGTTTGGAGTGACCAAGCCAAGCGTTTACCGCCTGGTTGGGTACCCAATTTCGCCGCTTTCTTCAATTTCAGGATTGCCGGAGCTCCACTCGCGTGGCTCTGCGAGTGCTGACGTATTCGCAATGGAATAGGCTAACGCCTAATATGCCATTTGGGATTGCACTCTTAATCATGGTTTCGACGATTCTTGCTTTGCCCCTCGGGATTTGGACTTCATACTTTTCTCGGTGGCTTCGGAAATTCAAGCCGAGAGTGCGCTTTTTGCTCCCAATATTCACAGCTCATACGCTGATGATTCCATATGCTTGCATCGAATTCATGACGCACAACGACGTACTTCGACCGCTTATGCGAGAATGGAACCAACAAATCAGCTCTTGGACAAAGATGGACTCAATGCTGCTGACCTTTTCTGATCCAACTTCCTCGTAGCAAGTCCACAGAGCATTCGCTCAAGCCTCGAACCTAGTTTTCGATTGAGGCGGAATAATACGAAAGCAAGTAAACGCCCCCCAGGACCAATCATGCGACAGACCTTTCTACGCCGATATCGGATCCATTCATTCGCATGACGAATCCACGGGTCATTAGGATCGCATCCCCATTTTCGTGAAGCGTGATTGATCGCGGACTCATTCACTGCCTCGCCCCAACGTAGCAAGAAGTAGGGGATATCCGAGAGCTTCAAGACGTTGTTGCTGGTCCCAGGGTCGTCGTATTCAACGCAGCTGCGAGGATCGTAGATGACAGGTAGTCCCGCTTGGGTGGCAGTGAGCACAAGGTCATCATGATCGGCCCAAGTCGAAAGTTTTTCATCCAAAAGACCGT
>JAGQOZ010000095.1 GCA_020426955.1 Planctomycetales bacterium | reverse complement strand
ATCTCCTGGACGCCGCCGTTGCCGACAAACTCAAGCTAGCGTTACAAATCGCCGCAATATAACTTTGGGTGTCCCCAGGCAATTGGCCCTCCCCAGGCAATTGTCCCTCCCCAGGCAATTGTCCCTCCCCAGGCAATTGTCCCTCCCCAGGCAATTGGCCAGGCAATTCCGCCAACCGAAAAATCGCTGACCGAAATACAACCAATGGCAATGGCCAGGAAGGAGCGTGATTACAGGATTCGCGTTTTCTGGGTCAATCAAGATGCCCAAGACGTTCCGAATTCTGGGTAAAGCGTCAGTCCGCCGTCGACAAATAACGTTTGGCCGGTGATGTAGGACGCTTCGTCGGATGCCAGAAAAACCGTCGCGGACGCCATTTCTTCCGACGAACCCGATCGTCCCATCGGAATGTGACTTTCCACGATCGCTCGTCGCTGGGCATCATCAATCCACGACGCATTCATGGGCGTGACGGTCGCGCCTGGTCCCACCGAGTTTACTCGGATGCCATGCCGGGCGTACTCCAACGCCAATGTCTTGGTCAGATTCTCTAAGCCGCCTTTGCTGACGGAATATCCCAAGTAAGTTGGCTTGGGAATGATCTCGTGAACACTGGAGATATTCACAATGTTGCCTGGCTTCTTAACGGACAGCCAGTGTGAAATAGCCAAACGAGCACACAAGAATGATCCAGTCAGATTGGTGTTCAGCACGGCCAGAAAACTTTCCGGCGATAGTTCGTGAGAAGGGGCGGAAACCTGAAATCCCGCGTTGTTCACCAAGATATCCAAGTTGCCCAATGTAGAAATCGTCTGTTCGAACATCCGTTGGACTTCGTCTTGACGAGCGACATCAGCTTGGATTTTTTCGCTTCGAACCGCGTTGCCTAATGCTGCAATAGCGCGCAGCGTATCGTCCGCTCCTGATTCGTTGCGAACATAATTCACGACGACGTGCGCGCCTTCTTGGGCAAAGCGAATCGCTATCGCTTGTCCAATTCCAGAACTAGCTCCCGTAACCAACACGTTCTTGCCGGCAATTCCCTGCATGCGGATCTGTCCCGAATTCTTGAAGCGACCACCAATCCGTTGCCGGAAGTTTACAGGATTTCGCTCTTCAAGCGATTCAGCAACTCAATCGCGCCGCCGATTTCTGCTTTTTGGCGTTCTGGTTCCTGCGGGATTTCTCGTTCAATGGTCAGCGGACCAAAGTAGCCAATTTCTTTCAGGGTTTTCAGGTAATCAGCCATACCAACTTGGCCTTCACCCAACGGCACTTCGCGACCCCATTCTTCGCCTGGATTGTCGGCCCACGTGCCATCTTTGCAGTGCACGCTTTTGACAAAATGACCAATCTTGCGCAGGGCTTCGATCGGTTCGCCTGTTCCGTACAGGATCATGTTGGCGGGATCAAAATTGACAAACAAGTTGTTGCGGTCCACATCACCTAAGAACTGCAGCAATCCGTCGGCCGATTCTTGCCCCGTTTCCAAATGCAAGCTTTGTCCGTTGGCTTGACAGTGATCACAGATTTCTCGAGTCACATTCAAAACGCCATCGTACAAGGGATCCCCGATGCCGGAATGCGGAATAAAGCCGAGATGCAAGGCCACCACGTCGCAGCCCAAGATTTTGGCAAAGTCCGCAATTTCTTTCATTTCAGCGGTTCGGGCAGCTCGTGTTTCTTCGGGAACCAAGCCGATTGTTTTTTGCGTGGTGGGGATATCGGCGTAGCTTTCTCCTTCGAACCCACCAAAGACACAAGTGAGTCGAATACCCATTTCGTTGAGCTTTGCCAAAAACTTATCCGCGTTTTCTTGGGTGCGAGTCGACTTTTCTGGAGCATGTAACTGAATGGTTGGTACGCCCAATTCGTGAGCTACTTCAAGTTTGACTCCTAATCCCGCGTCAATACTGGCAAAAACACCGATCGGCCACTTTTCCATTGCATATCCTCCCAAAAGGCAAAAAAGCAATGTAAAGAGGGATGGCGTGGCTTACAAGTGCCGAATGACGCGGTTAGAGCCAACGAAGGGGGATTTCCTATTCCCAAACGCCCGGTTCAAAGGCAAGTTGCACTCGGCTGTTTTGCGGTTCCACATGGCCTATCCACCAGTCGATGCGTTTCCAAAGCGGCAATCCTTTGGACCAAGCCTGAATTTCATCTCGAAGCATCTGGCACATGGCGGGTTGAGGATTGGAGATTCCTGCCAACACTTCTAAGCATCGAGCTGGCGAACCATTGAGCAATACGGCCGTGGCAAAATTAATCTGTAGGCACGTTGGCGTTTCTGGTCGAATCCATGTGGTCCCAGATGCAACACATAAGCTCTTGAACACGCTGACGGCTTCCGCAATGGCGCCGGTACGAAGCAGGCAGACTCCCAAAACGTTGCGCTGCTGCGGGGCCAAGGTCATTTTGCGCAACAGACTCAGCGCATGGTGGTAATCTCTTGATTCAATGCAGCGAATTGCCTTTTTCCAATCTGCGCCAAGTTCTTCATTCTTGGGACGCCCGTAAAACGAGTTGGGCCGCCAATCACCAACGGCAGGCTGCTTAGCGGAATGAGACCAGGTGAGTGGTAGTAGATCTTGTGAATCGGCTTTTTGTAACATAACAACTTCCTTTGAATGATTGGATTCGGAGAGCCCGAATCGAATTTAAAGTTCGAACAAATGCGGCTAGATCGACAATTGCAGCTGGCCAAGTGGTTGGCCCTGATTTCGGCCTCAATTTCGCCTCTTGAAGTTGCACTTTTTCATAGCCGGACGCGTTAGAGGGAAAACGGAGTGCTTCTCTGGTGCCCCTCGCTGACGCGTCGGGCAAGTAGGAAATTCCGCCGGAAACGCGAAATCGCAGCTTCAAAAAGATCGCCAATGGTCGACTTAAGTCTGCAGGCAGTTGTTTAGATTTTCCGGCGTCGCGGGAAGAACGTCCGGTTGATTTATTTTGACGAGAAGCAATCGGAATCGCAGTCCGTCAGTATTCGCTACGTGCGTCCATGTCAAACAAACGAAGGATGTGACACCAGTTCGATCCAATTCTTCAGGGTCAGCTACGCATTCCAGAGTGGCAGCACGTGGCAAAGCAAATTGGCAATCACGGTGCGAAGTACCGCGCAATGCGCCGATGCTCGGTGTCGATTGCAGCGGATCTTCCAACCCGCTTCCCACACACGCCATCAAGACCGCGACAACACCCAAGCGATACACAATAGTTCCTCCTGCTTCAGGCTATTGTTCAGCAATATCCGTACCGATCTTGCGTTTGCTTATTCGCGGCATACGTTACCGGCTGTTATTAGCGAACACATGCCGAATTGCGAACGAACCTTGACCATTGTTAACACAGATTGCCCGGTTCGTCGCTCCGATTCGCTACATAGGTAACTCGATGTCGAATGCGTTCTGTGCAATTCCGTGCACTGGCCCTGCAACGTTTGGCAGTTTCCGACTGCGGCGACCGGTTGCATTGAGGAAACCGAAGGCGTACGTTCACGTCTTTCGGATCTGCCACAAGATTTGTTCCATGTTGTGGCGGAACTCCATTTCAATCGTGGCTCGGTTCGGAAAAGACAACAATGCAATTTGCGCGAAACATCGCATTATTGTGGCTCTGGCTGGCGACTGGAATCGTTATTTCGGCTGAACCGGCGGATGTTCCACAAGGAGAACTTTCTGATCAGCAGTTGCTTGAGACAGTTCAACGCCAGACGTTTCGGTATTTCTATGATTTTGGGCATCCCGAATGCGGTTTAGCTTTAGAAAGAAGTGCACCGGCTTTACGGAAT
Organism: Planctomycetales bacterium; assembly: GCA_020426955.1. GTDB lineage: Bacteria > Planctomycetota > Planctomycetia > Pirellulales > Pirellulaceae > JAGQOZ01. The sequence continues at coordinate 10,903 of JAGQOZ010000095.1, read as the reverse complement.
TCGGCAGGCCATCCGGGGCTCGAGCACATTGTCACAACAGGCGGCACGGGATTCGGTTTGATGTCGTTTCCCATTGCCGTGGATAGAAACTGGATCACTCGCGAACAGGCCGTGCAGCGGTTACTGAAGATCGTTCGTTTTCTAGAAAACGTGCCGCGATTCCATGGCATGTGGGCACATTGGTATATGGGCGATTCCGGCCAAGTGCGGCCCTTTTCTGCGAAAGATAACGGCGGTGATTTGGTCGAAAGTGCATTCTTGCTGCAAGGTCTGTTGGCCGTTCGCCAATACTTTGATGCGAAGAATCCGGAGGAATCAGAATTGCGAAACACCATCACTCGGCTCTGGCATCAAGCCGATTGGCAATGGTATACCAATGACAAGCCGTGGCTGCATTGGCATTGGTCACCCGATTTTGGGTTCGAAATGAACATGCCGATCATGGGGTTTGACGAATGTCTGATTGTTTACGTTTTGGCGGTGGCGTCACCCACGCATCCTATTGATCCATCACTATACGATTCCGGTTGGGCGAAGGAAACGAACAAACGGATGGAAGGACGCGGCGATTACGTTCAGCGTCTGAAAATCAGTTCTGCCAATCCGGGCGGGCCGCTGTTCTTCTGTCATTATTCGTTCTTGGGATTTTCTCCGTATTTCAATGACAAGTACATTCAAGCGGCTGGCTATCGCGATTACGCGGAGCGTCATCGAGCGATGGTTCGACAGTGTATTGACTGGTGTCAGCAAAACGGCTATCCGCAGAATTGTTGGGGACTCACGTCCAGTGACGATCCGGAAAATGGATACCGAGCTCACGCGGCAAACGATGGTGATCGAGGTGACAACGGAACCATTGCGCCCACTGCCGCGCTGGCGTCGATTGTTTATACGCCAGAAGAATCGCTGGCGTTTCTGCGCTATTTGTGGGCGAACCATCGCGAACAAATGTGGAGCGAATATGGATTTCGGGACGCATTCAATCTGCGTCTAAACTGGTTCGCACCGGCGTGCCTGGCAATTGATCAAGGGCCCATTGTCGTCATGATCGAAAACTATCGCACCGGTCGTCCATGGAAGCAGTTTATGTCGATTCCCGAAATTCGACAGGCAATGGAAAAACTGAATTTTCAGCCGACCAGCCCGTAGCCGTTGTGTTAGACGGACTGAATCGATACTTCTGGGATCAAGTGAGCAATTCTAATCGTCGTCATCGTCGTTGGCGGTCGCACGAACTTCGTGTGGTTCCATCGGCGTCCACTTCTTCAGTACTTCAATCTTCTCGTTCGGCGAACCTGCCAGCAACCGTAATCCCGCCTCTTCTCCCAAATGGTGCTGGTAAACGGATAGAACATCGGCCATGCCAACTAACTCACGCGAATAGTAGTAATTCGCTTCGGCCAGAATCCCGACAGGATCTTCAACAGATTGGTTGGCCAGCGATGTCAAACGCTTTTTGGCGTGGACGGATCGCAGCCGAGTAGGCACGGGGTCGAACGAAAATTGCTGTTCGAATAATTCGCGAACTTCGCGACTGATTTGGTCCAACGGGTCGACGAACAGCGGGTCGGTTAGGCTTCGCTCGCGTTTGGTGTAGTTCACTTCTTCGCTTCGGTAGATCTCCTTTCGACGCCACACGTCCAACACTTTCATTCGACAAGATTTGTGGACCGTGCGTGACGAACGTGAACGTCGATCTTCCACGACAAAGTGAACGACCGCATCCACGCTATCCATTTGAGCCGCTTGAAGAATTGTCGATTCGCTGCCCACGCCCAAGAACTTCAGCTGTTGCCGCACGTTTTGTAGACGAGGTCGGTTGGTCGTCGCTTGGACAACGTCCGGCGCAATCACCGGAACTTCGTCTAACTCCAGAAAGACTCGCCTTGCTAATTCGCCCGCCAACGATTCCAACTCTTTCGACGGCGCGTTGTCAGATGATTGCGATGCGTGCACTTTCTTGGCTAATTTGCTGGCAAGCTGAGTATTGGGGCCCGTGTATTCCAAAGAGAGGCCCAAAGTCACAGTCACTACCGGACGGTTGATAGCTGAAATCCAGCGAACTAATTCTTGTGGTGCAATTTCGTTTGATAAACTTGCCAGCATCAAAAACTTGCTGGCGCCAGCCAAATCTCCCAACGCGAATGCTCGTTGAGCAAGTGCCACGTACTGTCCGCCGGTCAATTGTCCTTGCCGAATCGTAGATGGTCTTTCAACTGCGACGTTTGCTGTATTCTCATGACGATTCGCTTCGAATGCCGGTGACGACACATTGCTCTGGGCCGCTTCCGATTTCATTGCAAACGAAGAATCCAATTCCGCTGTCGCTGCCTGGCTTACTGCTGCAGCGCTGAATACCTCGCCACCGTCAACGGTAAACATCGCTTTGAACGCGCTGGAAGGAATTATCGGTGCCAGTCGAGCCAACTGGCCTCCACCCCAAACCAAAAAAAGTCCATCTGCGCGACGGTTGCCAAGGTTCAGCTTGGGCCTTGTTAGATCGACTTCATAGTCGGTCGGCCGTGACCATTCGACTGCGCCGGCATCGTCTACTTCCAAGACAATGGCAACGTTTTCCATTCCGTCCTCCCAACGTCGCGGAACCTTGCCGGTCTTACCATAGAATGGACCGCTAGTGCTGACAGGAACCAAGTAGTTGGTCCTATTGTCCAGTCGTTCGGGAGATTGGTACACCGCCGGGATCATATTCAACAGTTGTGAATTGTGTGGACTGTTCCATGGTTCGTCCAAATGAAACTGCTGGTACAGCTGCGCATAACCCAGGTATGGCAACAATGCCACTCGCCAACTTAACAGCGGTTGGCCCGTGGGTCCGTGGATAGCAAAACTGGGGTACCGATTCTCTGCGGCCAGAAATGCCTCCATGGCTTGTCCAATCCGGCTCAGATTCTGGATGGTCATCTGACGACGTTCTGTTTGTGACAAGTTTGTGTCAGGCGAGATCGTATCGGTGGCGGTGGGCAATGGCAAGGATTCGATCATCGCATTGGTTCGAACCGACGGCGTCGCGCCCGCCGCCGTTGCATCAGCCATCGGCGCCGGAACATCCGTAGCAACGGGCTGTTTCGCTTGCGAAGTTACCGCGTTTCCGTTGGTGACAGGCTGCGCGGACGTCGCCGTCGGCGCAGCGTCCCTCGGCGCAACGGCATTATCAGAATCGGGACGACCTTTTCGAGCGTATTTCAGCATGTCGTCTTGATCCATGCCGCCGCAACCCACCAGCAAACAGGCGAGGAAGCAAGGCCAAGCGTGGCAGCATCGAAGGCGAATGTTCATGGAACTATTTTCCTGTGGCAAAATAGCGCAACAAGCCAAATTGCGTGACACCTCGTCCGGAAACCACAATTCGCTTGGGTTCGAAATGGTCGTTTCGGTGCGTCGCGATCGCTCGCTGAATTTCGCTGGTTAGATTCGAAAAGCAATGGATTAATTCGTGATCGGCCTGGTGCATCCAGCGAGCTCGAGACGGATTCTGTCGCAAAACCTCGGCTTGCTGCCGGTCCAGTTTGAACCGACTGGCCAGCGTCTTAGCAAATCGCTCCGTACCAATTGGATGTGTGCGAAAGCGAAAAGACTGGTCATTCACAGAAACCATGGTGGTTGATTCTACACCAACGTCCACCACGGACAGATTTAAGGGATTCGATTGAACTCTTTGTCCATCCGCCTGCTGTTTGCCATTGTCTTTTGTAAGGCAGTTGTGTTCGAACACCAGCGCATTGGCCATGGCGACGCATTCCGGCACCAAACCAACCGGCGTCAGCCCAGATTCTGATAATCGCTCCAACGCGTTGGTCAGATGGATTCGCTTGGCAGCAAACAGACTTACGTGCAAGTGAGTCTCTTCTTGGTTAGGCGATTGAAAACAGTCATACGCAATTTCGTCAATCGGCAATGGAATCTGCGCCTTGACTTCAAACTGAATCGCGTCGCTCGTCTTTCTTTTCGACTTCAATTTTGGGATTTGAAAACAACGACCCAAGGTGCGAGAAGCGGCAAAACCCAGCACCACTTGTTTACAGTCGGACGACATCGATTCGGCAAACTGGCGAACAGATTGCGAGACCCCGTTACGAAATACCGCTTCGTCATCACTCGTTTGGAGCTTGGCATCATGGTCAATGCGTACGACTTCAGAAAGTCGAATCGGATCCCTGGGTTTGGGGCGATTCAGCAACACGGCAATCAATCCGCGCCTATCAACACTAAGGCCCCAAGCAGAAGTAATATTGGTCCGACGCCCCAGAGTAAGCCCGAATTTGCCAAACAGATCTGTTTCGCGAGGTGTCAGATCGATTGGAAATTGGGCAGACGCAATGCCTTGTAGGGCCAAGCCAACCGCCGTCAAGCATTCGTGCCAAGGCGGAATGTTTTCGACGGCTATTTCAAAGCCGATGGGATGCCAGGTCTGCAATGGCAGACCCAGATGAGTCGGGTTGGGCATGCGAGACCACGGTGCCAACGTGCCAGGCGGAACTGCGGAAATCCGTTTGGGCAGCTCCTGAACCACTTTGGTGAACACGGTCGAGCGAAAACCAAGTTTGTGAATTCGCTGAGCGATTTGAATATGATCTGGGCAGACAAATGGGGACAATTTCAGCTGTTGTTGTCCCCAGTGGATTTCGCGAATTCGCTGCGAAAAATCGGTGATCTTGGACGCGTCTACTTCGTCCGAAATCTGATCTACAAACGCTAATGCCTGATCGATATCGCCTTGTTCGAAGGCGGCCTGAGCCTTGCGCACAAGATCGACCGCAGACTTGGTAGCGCTGGCCACGCTGCGTTGTTGCAAGCGAGCTAACAGTTCGGCAACTTGTTTATCGCGGGGAATCAACTGATGTAGACGTTCCACTTTGGGGAGTATCTCTTCGGCTGCGCTAGATTTAAGTGCCGTCTTGATGGACTTCTTTAGTGACACAATTTCGTCACACGTCTGCTTCAGTCTCTGATGTAATTCGGCCATGGCGGCCGTCCGCAAGCCAACGACAATTGAATCGACCAGACGAAATGCCTTTTCTGGTTCGCCTGCTGCGTCTGCGTCTTCGGCTAGTTGCAGCAAACGATCAGCCTCGTCCGTCTTGGCAATCCGTTCGGCGTTATATTCGTGCACCAACGCCTTTGCTTGTTCCGCCAGCGCGGTTAATTCTGAATGGCCTAGATCTTGGATGCCGTCCAACAACGAGACGGCAAATGAGTACTTGCCCGTTTGACGCAGGTCTTCCGCTTTGGCGATTTGATTCTGATATTCGACAACTTGGTGTTGAATCAATTCGCGGAGGTTGGTGCCGCAATCACCGCAATAAACAAGATTCGCCGGATTTTTGTGCTGGCACTTCAGACATGGTTCCCACATTCGCTTGCCGCACCTACCGCAGAAACGAGCATGAGAATGATTCATGTGGCTGCAGTGGACGCAGACGGACGTTTCGATCAACGTCGGTTTGATGGAAGTATCAGGCATGTCTTCTATTCATTAAGAGCGACCGGTAGTGTCCACGACGGCAAGATCTAGCTTCAGATCCAAGGATTCAATTCGCGGATGTTCGAATTCAATCGACAGCGATCCCTGCTGCTGGTCCGCAATGTGTTGGCACGTGGGCGAACCTTTGGGAACCGTTATCTCCATGCGATAGACGCCACTGCTCGAATCGGCCTTGATAGGCGTCAACTGAACATGCAGAAAGTCCGGAACCGTCCGTATGGACTTGACAGTTAGAGTGGGCTGGTCGTCTCGGACCTTGACCACGTAGTATTGTGTCAAGCCTTGGCTGCTGGGCACGACCCCCAACTCAATGCGACCAGTCATGTCAATCTTGGGACCATACACAGCCACGGGCCGGACTACTCGACCTTGAAGCGGTAGCTGAAATTGTCGGCGTTCATTGCGCTGCCCTACTTCGATTCGTACCCAATGCGAAAAGTCTCCTCGAGGCAAGTCGCTGGGCAATGTGAAACGCAGTCGGTAGCCCGCTTTGGATTTTAGACTGACTAGTTCGTCCGCATCGACGGGCAAGATGTCCCACGTCAGGTCGTTCATAGACGATTCCATGTGCCGGATGTCAAATGCGTCCCAAACCTGAGAACAGACAATCGTTTCGACCATTTCCGTCTTACCTGGTGCGATGGTCGGCACTTCTAGAATCGGTGGATCTGCTCCAACATAGATGTAGACATCGCCTTTGATAGTGAATTTTAATTCTTGCATGTCAGGGATATTCGTACGAACCGTGGTCGACTCAACATAGCGGCGGTTGTTGGTTTTGGTTTGCCATTGCACCAAGATTTCCCCTGTTTCGCCTGGCAAAATCGGCTCGGTAGGAACTTGCGCCACGGTGCAATTGCATGTTGAATCTCCCAATTTCAGCTCTAAGGGACCGTCGCCAACATTGACTACTTTGAAAGTGTGTTCCTTTTCCGTGAAAGGATCCATGACACCAAAATCGTGCGAATAGTCGGCGGCATCGATTCTTGGTGCCCCCGATGGGACGTCCGCCTTTGTCAAATCGCTATCCGCTGTCTTGTTCTCATTGACGAATTCTTTCGATGACACAGATTTGGTCGAATCGAAGTTGAGCGATGCAGTCGACACGGCGAATTCCAGCGAATTTGACCTGCCATGTGTTGCCGCAGGTGGAATCTTGGTTCGAACCGTATCGATGGAATCAGATAAACCACAGCCCGTAAACAGCAGTAAGGTACACGTTAAGAATCGAGAAAGCTGACGCATAACGGTCATGAATCCTGTCTTGTAAAATTCGCGCGAAGCAGAGCAAAGCGAACAGCGCGCACCTGGCACACTGTTCGCTTGACCAAAAAGACGATCAAACACTATTCGAATACTTTGTATCCGTTAGGACTGGTTAGAAAGACTCCGCTGAAGATCTTGCCGGCAGGGAGTTCCACAGTGGAATCTCGGTAACCGATAACAGCGTATTGTTGCTCGGTCAGATTCGAAGGAACGGGGAATCCTGGGTTTAGGTACTTGTCCTTATTCAAATCGTTAAAAACTTGCACACTGGAATCTGCCATCAAGATATTGGCCGAACCGGCGTGAACGGCAAACCAGTCTCGAGTATCCTGCAGATACGTCTGCGAAGCATCGGTCGGAGCTTGGCAGCTGCCTGCCGATTCACAAGCCGCTTGAACGCTCAGGTTGCCGGATTGCTGGATCAAGTTCAATGTACTGGAACCTGAGTCCCAATAAGCTGGACCGTCATTGAACGCTTCCGTCAACAATTCACCTTGCTGCATGAACGTCTTGCTTTCTTGATTGTTATTAGCAAACGGATCAGGCGTCGTGCCGTCGCTCATGAACGGACTGTATGCCAAGTCGTATGCCAAAACAGCTTCGTCCGCGTCACCAGGAGCCGCGTCACCCAACAGTGCCACCGTAGATGAAACAACCTTCGAACTTTCCAGAAGTCGACGATTTAGACCGCCTCGAGTGGTACTGAGTCCCTTCAAGCCTTGCGAACCGGGGTTGCCAATTGCCAACACCGTCGGCGGCGTGGTGGATGCATCAACAGAAACTTTGGGAGCCGATCGAACGAAATGCCAACCAGCCGCATAATTCGAATTGTAGCCCTTATCGACTAACGCTCGCGCAATCAATCTCGCTCGTTCTTCGCTTGTGGGAGCGGTATTTGCGAAGGTACCAGCACCGCCCGAACCAGACATGCCAGCCCACTGTGCGGCACCACAGATTCCCGAATTGAGTCGAGACAACGGTGCGCCGTCTTTCGCGTCGGTTGTATCTCTGCCGTACAAGTCGTTCAGTTTTTCCGAACCTCGTAACGGATTCGACGGACACAGCATTTCGTTCGGCTTGCCTGCCTGAATATTTACAATGTCGGCAACCCAGCCCCAAGTATCCATGCAACCGTCTCGGCGAAAGTCACTGGCGCCGGTGGTCAAACGTTCTTGCGGATCTTTGTCCGCAAACATCTGCAGCGCCAGCCCGATTTGTCGCAAGTTGTTTTGGCAAACCGAACCACGAGCACTCTCGCGAGCTCGCGAGAGCGCCGGCAAAATTAGTGTAACCAGAATTGCGATGATGGCGATAACCACCAACAATTCTACTAGCGTGAAACCCTTCTTTTTCATTTCAAACTCCAACAAAGACCTATGGGAATAGCAGACGTATTACAAGTACGGAAAATCGCTACGCAGGAAAAACTCCTTTCTGATTAGCCTCCAACGCCGTTCACCGCGGCGCCGCTGAAGATTTTGTGAGGTTCCAGCTCCACCGAGTTGGTTGCAAAAGAGCCAGCCGAGGTTGCGAAACCATTGTTCAGAAAACCATCGCCATCACTGTCCGTGAATAGCTTCACGCTGCCATCCGCCATCAAAATATTGCAATCACCCGAATGCACTGGCGAAAACGCTCGATAATCCTGGATCACTCGCTTGTTCCACACGCCCCACCAACCGTTGGCGCCTTCCCGAGCTGTCCCTTGTGCAAACGTCGGTGGACCCAGCGTCGTAGGAATGGCCGGACCGTCCGTAAGAGACTGCGCTAACGGCGTGCCTGCCGAGAATGGTCCCAGATCCACTTCTAATGTTCCGACGGAAGCCCCATCGCCTAGGATTGGTACAATCGACGCGGGAATGGACGATGCGTCCAATTCGTGAATGCTCATTGGACCAGTCGCTGCCGAACGAGAAGTCAGATGTTTCGGACAACCGTTTCTGGCGGTCACATTTCCGGCTGCGTCCACGTGAGGTTTTGATCGAACCAGCAACCAACCCGCAGCATAATTCGTGTTGTAGTGTTTCAGCAAAATCTCCGAATAGACCAAGGCGGTCCGTTCCGGCGAATTCGGCGTCAACTTTGACTCGATGATTCGGCGACACGGACTCCCTTCTATTGTTCCATCTGGTAATGTTCGGGGCGGCTTGCCCATGCGGTCAATACATTGGTCAAAGCCTCCCGCATCGGCCTGCAGAAGGTCTTGATAAGTGGATGCCAGTCGAGCAGGATTGGCGGGGCACAGCATTTCATCTAACGCTGCACCTTGATTGACCATGTCGGCAACCCAGCCAACCTGCGTTACTGGCCCGTCTCGCTTCCAGTCAAACGCACCCGAACAAAGTTGGCCACGGTGCAGTTCGGTGCGTCCTTGAAAATAGGTGCCAAATTGCCGCAAATTGCTGGCGCACGCGACTCGACGACTGGCACGTCTCGCAAGATTTACCGCTGGTAGAATGATTCCCACCAATAAGGCAATAATCGAAATGACGACCAACAGCTCTACCAGAGTAAAGCCGCCCAGACTTCGGCGCGTTTTCGCGCTGTGGTTTGCTTCCATGTGTACAAGTCGCTTCTGTTCGTTTGGGTTCAGATAGAAATGACCGCCTCGCCTCTTATCTGTTCTGAACTGGAACAAAGTATCTGGATGGCCATGAAGCAGATGTGACGCGACCGTTAATTATTCGCAATAAAGATGTGCGCAAAGCGTGAATGACTTGTGCGAACTTGCGTTATTGCCATCTTCATGGCTGTGAAGAAGTTTTGATGCAAAGAACGCAGTCGGCAATTTTTCGCGATGAACGAATCTTCTGTGCGCCGATTGGGAAGGACAGCGCCGGACCAAGAACTGCGAATCGAATTCGAGTTACTCGTTCGCGGTCGCGCCGCCTACCAGAGATCTTGCTGATCGAGCGCATTCACGCAGTGGCAGTTGCCAGTAATCGAATCGATCGGTTGGGCAGTGAGTGATTGCCCCAACCAACCTACTGGCTGAGAAAGCGGGAATGGTGCTGCGATGCGGTCTGGGTTGATTGGTTGAAAACCGACTTTGCCGTAGAACGCCGGATCACCGTAGGTGGTAACAAACGCGACGCCCGAGTTTCTCAATTCGTCCAGTCCGTGTCGGACCAGCGACTGTCCAATGCCGGTTTGCTGTCGATCGGTTCGAACCGCCATCGGAGAAAGAATGAACGCGTTCAGCGAATCATCGCCGTCCCAACGCAATCGACTAAAAAATACAGCTCCAACAACTTGTTGGCCATCGTCCGCTACAAAGCCAAACAGATCCGCATGGTCCGTGGTTTCGATCAACCGCTTGACAAAGCTGCCAAGCACCAACCCTTCCTGTTCGCCTTCCGACGACGAAAACACGTCCACAAACAACTGCTGAATCGCGTTGGATTCGCTCGGTTTGACTGGCCGGAAATGCATGATAGATAACAACGAAAGGGAAACAGTTAGAAGATAATTACCAGACCGCGCATTGCCCAGTGCCCAGACTTTATATCACAGCCTTGGCACTCAAAACAGTTCCGGCAGCGTGAAACCTCGCTGTTGCGCCACTTCGCCGTTCTACGTCAATCCGCCAGTTCAGCCCAAAATCATTGCCAAATAAAACCCGTGGCGATAAATTGCCACTAGATTCTTCACGTGTCCCCATTGAGCCGTTCGGTCTTTGGCCGCTGATCGTCTTGAATGGGTCGATACCAGCTGGCCACAGATAAAAAAAATAGCTGGAGGCGCTGTGAAAGCGAATATTGATTTAGCCAGAAAGACGATTGCCGAATATGCACAGTCTATTGCATCAACATCCGGGAGCCATACATCCCCGATTCGACATGGAGAGCGCCAAAAGGATCCTAGGCGATTTGGACAGTCCAGATTGTTCAACACTTCCAACTCCGTGTGGAATTACTCGAGCAGAGAAATTCCGCGACGAATTCGACCTGCGGAGCGAATATTGGGTCCCCTGTGATGCAATGGTTTTTGGAAAGGGAACTCCAGACCATCCGGCCGCTACAAAAATTGGAGGACAACCGTTTTGGCCGGTGCATCGCGATTGGCCGGAAGGGCCTCAAGGAAATCCGTTGTATTTCTTAGCTCAGATCAATTTTTCCGATTCTCGGGATATCG
>JAGQOZ010000958.1 GCA_020426955.1 Planctomycetales bacterium | reverse complement strand
TCGCGAGGGCGGACGCGGATTGAAACCTAGTTCAGCGTGGGTGAATGCGGCCGATCGACTATCGTCCGCTCGCGAGGGCGGACGCGGATTTGAGACCCGCGATCGAGATACTTCGCAGCGAGTTCCAATTGTCCGCTTGCGAATTCGATGCAGTGGGCGCAGAGAATGATCCGGCCTGTGATTCGCATCGATCAGGCCGGATCAAACGTCGATCGGTACTTGTGCCAACCAATTCGGTTACAGGCACAACATGTAGGCGACCAAGTCTTCCTTTTCTTGTTCGTTCAGATTCAACGCAAGGACGATGTTGAAGAATTCCACGGTATCGTGCAGCGTTGGGCAGCGCCCGTCATGCAAGTACGGTGGCGAATCCTTGATGCCTCGTAGCGGAAATGTCTTAATAGGTCCTTCCGGACGACCAACGTAGAATCGTTCGACTTGCAAATCATGCATGTAGTCGTCCACAAACGCCGGTCCGTAATGGCACTTCGCACATTGAGCTTTGCCGTTGAATAACGCTTCACCTCGAAGTTCTTGTTCGGTGGCCAAGTCGGGAATCAGTCGCATCAGCGGATCCAACTTCGGCGCCGGTGGATAGTCCAAGATAGCGTTGAAATCTGCCATGCGATTGGTGACTTCCCGCTTGACTGCTCGAGGCCCAATGGCTTGCTGCATTCCGGGATCACCGTCAAAGTATTCTTCTACTTCCGAGAAGTGATCCATGCTGCGAATCGAACGTTTGGAGGACAATTGCATCAAGTTAAAATTGCCTCGCATGGTTGGCGTGTCGGTACGCAAACGAGCCATATTGGGACGCGAATCGGGACCCAATTCAATGGCTCCATTGGTATGTCCGTTGACATGGCAATCCATACAAGCGACACCCTTGGACGGTTCCAACGTGACGCGATGTTCAGTGTGGTTGAACCATGTGGTTGGAGACGGACGCAGCAGTTCTTTCACACCTTCCATTTGTTCTGGCGTGAGCAATCCGTCAAAGATTTCATAGTAGTTGTCTAGCGTAATTTCTTGTCCGTTGGAAACGTCTCCCAATTCCTTGTGCGTGGTCAAGAACAACGGTGGTGGAAATTCTGGCAAGTAATCTTCGGGAATGTCCATGTCGACGTCAATTCGCCGATGTTCTGGATGTGCTTTGATCCAAGATTCTGGGAATACCATATGAGCACTGGATTGCAGCGGATGGGCAATTGGCTTAAACGGAAAAACGTCTTGCTCTTTGATTTCGGCTGGTTTCATCGACGCCAGTTGTTCGTAGGAATCGATGCCCTTGGGTAAACGAGCTACCGGGCCGGCCATAATGGGCTTGCCGCCAGACATGAATTGGCCGGGGATGGCTTCGCCCGAAAAGTTGTATCGCCCGGACATGTATTCGCGAACATCTTCCATCAATTGTGGCTTTTGACGTTCATGAAAGGCGACCCACTGTTCGAACCGCATCGGCAACACGGGCGAAGTGTACGACGATACGCCTCGACCATAGTATCGCCACAGATCAAACGGCGTACGCATACCTTTGGTGATGGTGGGATACAGACGCAAATCGTCTGTTTGGGGACCAATGGTGACGGGACGAGGTTCCAGCGTATTGTTGGGAATCTTGTCTTCGGACGAACCAGATGTCGCTGCCGCCGAAGCTTGCTTGACAAATGGGTTGAACGAACCGGCGTAAGCGGTTGTCGCGGTTCGCTTACGCGGAACTCGGCTGTGTTCTGTATTTTGGTATTTGTCATAGGTCTTAGTTACGGCAACGCCAAAACAGACCAGCCCCGCTGCCGTCAAAAGTCGAATCAGATGTTTTTTCATACTTGGATTCTCGCAAGTCTCTTCGTCACAGAATTCCTATAGAAAACGC
>JAGQOZ010000957.1 GCA_020426955.1 Planctomycetales bacterium | reverse complement strand
TCTCTTCGCTGGTCATATCGTAGGTGCCGATTCGATCGTAGATAGAACCGCCGGGACGCCGCACGGTAGCCGTTACGTAATCACCGGGTTTGACGGTTCGCACATTCGGACCCACTTCTTGGACAATACCAAACGATTCGTGACCAATGACCAAATAGTTGTCACCAGGAGGAGCGTTGCCATACAGCGCATCGTTGATTTCTCGATCCGTAGCGTCAACTCCCACTTTCAAAACCTTCACCAAAACACCTCGACCGTTGGGAATGCTATCTAGCGTAGGCATCGGGATGTCTTCAAGATGAACACTGTTGGGAGTTCCAGGATGAACGGCAACTGCTTTCATGGGACGAATATCCTTCGTTCGGATCTGCTTTGGGCTTTCAATCAGTTCGGTTTACGTTGGGCGGGAGCGAATGGGTATCTTGTTCGAATGGCGCCGCATGGACTTTCTGCACCGCCATGCTTCGGCCGACTCGAATCGAATCAGCATTAGCTGGTACGTCTCGAGCCCCTTCGGCACCTCCCCCCCGGAAAGACCTAACATGGTATAGTTCGTCGCGGAGATTGGCGAGCCCGCATTGTCTGATTTTCCCGGCCCCGCAAAATGGGCAGTTTCGATGCGATACCGGCCGGATAAAACGTTTTCTTAATCTCTGGAAACGTCGGCGACCAATTACTTCAATTTTCAAACGCGTGATGGCAGTGACAAAAAAGTACAAAGCGATCCTGTTTGACTTGGACGGGACATTACTGAATACGCTGGCCGACCTGGGCAATTCCGTGAACGCCGTTTTGGCCGAACTGGGATATCCGCAGCATCCTATCGACCGTTTTCCAGCGTTTATTGGTGATGGAGTAGGTAATCTTTTTCGCCGAGCACTCCCGGGTGGCGAATTCGCCGGACATAGCGAATCATTGATTACGGATTGTGTGGCCGGATTCCAACGAGTGTACGGCGAATGGTGGAATCGAGATTCTTCGCTGTATGACGGCATCGACCTGATGCTGGACGAACTGGTGGCCGCAAATTTTAAATTGGCCGTTCTTTCAAACAAGCCTCACGACTTTACTGCAAAATGTGTGGCCCATTATTTTTCGAAGTGGCCCTTCGAAATTGTCTTGGGACAACGCTCCGGTGTACCTCGGAAACCAGATCCCCAAGCTCCGCTGGAAATCGCACAACAACTGGCAGTCACTCCGACGGAATGCGTTTTCGTAGGAGATTCGGACATTGATATGCGAACCGGCGTGAACGCAGACATGCTGCCCATTGGCGTCGCGTGGGGCTTTCGTTCCGAACAAGAATTGCTAGACGCCGGTGCAACTGCGGTGCTTCACGCCCCAAACGAATTGATCACCGCGCTGGGCTTGGATTCCGCAGCCCCTTGATCGGTTGTTTTCTTTCTGAGCCTGAACCAGCACAGGCGTTGGTGAAACTTCGCGACTTGCGAATTTCCGAAGCAACCAGTGCAAGAACCGCAGCAAAGTTTGACGTCATTTTGTGTTTCGTGGATTATGCTCTTCGCGTCTTCGCGCCGATTCGGTTGACTCGAATTTTCATGGTTGGAATGGGTCATCACATTGTTACATTAGTGGCCATAGCTGATCCAACATTGCTATGGGACAAGTTTGATACAACGCCAGGTAGAAACTCGAATACAGGGGAGGAATTCGGATGCTCCGTAACGCCAGGACATGCCACGCTATTTTCTTTGTTCTGACTTTGCTTTGGGCTTCCCCGAATACTTGGGCACAAGCCATCCATTTTCTGGAATACGATCCCGCTTCCGGGCAGTTTCAATTAGACGTAGATGATTCAAGACAACTGACGACGCTGGAGATTGAATCTGGTCAGTCACTTTTTGCCGGAGCACGACCCGC
>JAGQOZ010000956.1 GCA_020426955.1 Planctomycetales bacterium | reverse complement strand
TCAGCTCCAGTTGGTCTACTTGGCTGACGTCCGTCACGTCAAACGGGACTTGCAGCCAAACAGACGAATTGACGTTTTGCATGGGTGTCTGAACGTTGGTGGTAAACAGATCACCGTAGCCCGTGGCGGGATAAACTTCCACTTCGGCAATCTGCGGCCAGTAGTTGGTACTGTTTTCTTCAATCTTGGCAATGACAATATGTTGTCCGCCAAAGTCTCCGGTGGGATCCAATTCAGGTGTGATGACGTCCACGCCGCGAGCCCCGGAATTGGATCCATCCGTACGAATATCAGCAGACCAAACGGCGGGGCCGATTTCTCCTTCATCATCATCGTGAATGGAAACTCGATAATTGGTCAATCGTTCAGGGCAACACCCGTCCGCTCGATTATAGATTTCGATCCGGTCGAACTGGCTTTCTTCGCCCAAGTTGATGGAATACTCAAACGTGCGAACGGGACTGGCAGGATGAGAAATCGTCGTACGGTCTCCGTCCACAATGCGTTCGGGAACAAACCCTGTCCACAGCGGTCCGGACGCGACGGCTTGGGCACCGACTGCAATATTTTGAGTGCGAATGTCTCCTTCGCCAAAGCCGATGGCTGCCGTTG
Organism: Planctomycetales bacterium; assembly: GCA_020426955.1. GTDB lineage: Bacteria > Planctomycetota > Planctomycetia > Pirellulales > Pirellulaceae > JAGQOZ01. The sequence continues at coordinate 1,276 of JAGQOZ010000956.1, read as the reverse complement.
TTGGCAATATGTTGGGTACATCGCTCAGATCGTCCGTCGTCCACGAATCGGTTCGTTCCACTTGATCCGCTGCCGTCGGAATCAAAACGTAGGCTTGTGAATCGGGAGTGATCAAGTGGTTCTGCGTGGTTTGCTGTCCGATGCCAAAGGCCACGTCAGTGAACTGTTCGCCGAACCGATATTCGCTCAGCACGGTCTGGCCGTTGTTGGTAGTCAGCCGCAGTGTCTCTCCGCCGGCGCTGAGCCGAAAATTGGTGTGCAAGTTTCCGGCTGCATCGGCGATATCGTTTCCGCTGGCAAAGACAAGCATGAATTCACCGGCGGCTAATTCGCCGCCCGGAAACCGCCACTTGGTATTGTCGTTCGAGTCGTCTGTCAGAAAGTAATTGGCCAGCGACGCCGGCTGGTCCCCAGCATTGAAGATTTCAATCCAGTCAGAAGATTCGCCGTTCGCGTCTAGCAGAGATTCGCTATTGGACGCCACGAATTCGGTCAGCACCAAGTTGGCTGCCAACGGCAAGCGAGATTCCAGTGGTTCGAATTGCAGTCGAACCGCATTTGGCTTTCGACTTCTCATTTCCTGACGCGAACTCATGCGATAGCCTCGTACGTGTGATTCTTAGAAATGGCGATTCCAGATGATATCACGTGGCGAGGCGAAAGACACTAGAAAATGGCGAGAACATGGTGGTGCCCTTGGCCTTGTTGGTCCCATTGTTCGTAGTCGTGCCATTGTTTGCCTTTGTTCGTAGTCCCGCCTTTAGACGGAAACGAATGGAACCCACTCCGCCTGAAGGCGGGACTACAAACGCTTGCGCTGTTAGCCTTCTTCGCTATTGGTTTCCGGTTGTTTCCACGACACGGTTGGCAGCCAGGAACGAAGGCGAGTCCACGCGGTTGGTGCATCGTCCCATTGCGTCAGATCCTGAGCGTCATGGCTGTGGTAACCTTTACTGCGAAGAAACGCATACAACGGATACCAGTAAATTCGAAACAGTTCGTCCAACGCCTGAGCCGCTTGCGAATTCCGCTGGACGATTCCGGCCGATTGAACCAGCGACCATCGAGTGGTGGCAAACGCACGAGGTTTCGATCCTGGCGACGGAGATTTCATGGCGTGTTGCTCGTACAGTTAACTTGGCGACTCAGCCTTTTCAAGTTGCGTTTTTTCATAGCCCGAAACGTAAGTGAGGGAAAACTGAATGTTTCATTGGTCCTTCGCTGACGCTTTGTCAAGTTGCGTTTTTTCCTAGCCCGACACGTAAGTGAGGGAAAA
>JAGQOZ010000955.1 GCA_020426955.1 Planctomycetales bacterium | reverse complement strand
CGCTTCTTCTTGCCGCTCGCATAACAGAGCAAAAGGCCCGGTAGGTCTGATCTTGCCTTAGGTTCTTCCTGAGGTTTTCTTTGCAGATTCATCACGTTGATGAATCATTCACATCGTTATCCGAGTAGAAGGAGCCGAATTATGGCAACCACAACTCAATCCAAACAAAGACCCGTGTATTCAACTCGGCATGAGCAACTTGACGTTGCCGTCTGGCCGAACGAACTCGAACGAGGCGTCATTTACAACGTTTCGATCAAGAGAAGCTACAAGGACGGAGACGAGTGGAATCACACTCAAATGAACGTTGGCGAACACCATGTCCTGCGTGTCACAAAGCTGCTCGATTGGGCAGATTCTGAAATCCAAGAACTAATCGCTGCGAACACGGAGTTCCGAAACAGTGATCATCCGGTCACATCGAAACGTGTCGGGAACCTTGAGGTTTCCGTCTGGCAACGCGATACGAAGAAAGGTGTTCGATACCGAGTGAGCCTTGTCCGTCATTACCAAGATGGTGACTGGAAGAAGCTCACAGTTTGGCTTCAATCGAACGATTGCCTCGCCACGGCTCGACTGCTCGAGCGGACGTTTGATAGTATCGATCGATTGCGAAACTCGAACTCGTCGGACTTTGTGCAGGCCGCGAAGACAGAATTCGGTGCAGACGTCGATTCGGTTGGTGACGACGAACCGCCGTTCTAGTCGACTACTCGACTTCCAAGGGGGCATTGCCCCAAAAGCTCCTACCGGGGCTTTTCCTACGCGCTTCGCTGATCTCTTTGCCTGAACCAGACTCGGACGTCTTTGACGCACTTCTCGAGGCTTCGCTGATCACTCTCTCGGTCCGGCGGTCTCTTCTCCCACTTGTCCGGCTCCTGGGTGCTCTTCACGTAACGAAAGTAATCCACTTTCGTCCACAGGAATCCAATAGTCGGCCCATAGATAGTTGCCCTCACGCTGCCATGCTGCGTCTTGAACAAAAGAATTGGTTTTCCACTTTGCGTATTTGCCACAACGTTACTTCCTTGTCTGGTGAATACAACGCCCACAGACTGCCATGCTTATTTGTAGAATGCAAAAAGTTGGAAAGTGTGTCCGCTAGGCGGCCGTTACAATCTCGTCGTCGACAAACACCGGTCCGAGTCGCCGCTTGTTGTTCAAGCAGCGGTAGTCGACTGCGTCGAAACCGCGACGACGACGAGCGCGATTGACGGCCTTGACTATGGCGAGCAGCTGCTCGAATACCGGCTCATACGGTTGATACCGTAGATTTCTAAACTGTCGCTCCATTTCTGATTTTTCACGGTAGGCATCCCATGCGCAAATGCTGAGCATGTGGACCTTCAGCTTGCGATATGCCTTGGCATCGAGACGGATGAAGACCTTTCGCCGTCGTTCGATTTCAGAGAATCCGTAGCGAACCGAATAACCAAAAACCTTCAGCGCGGTTCGCCGGATGTCCCGCACTTGGCTCTGGTGATCCAGATAAAACTGTTCGTGCCGGCCCTTGGTCAGAATGACCACAATCACATCGCGGTGCAGCAGCAGATGAATCGAGGCCGTTTCCTTCAGGTGCCTTCGCTTTCGTTGCCAGCGCGACTTTCGAATCTTGTAGCGGTCCAGCAGCTTTTCAGCCGCCGCTTGCGGGTCCTTTCCGATCGGCACTTTGACTCGAATGTAGAAATAGTGGCCTCCATTCGCGATGTAGCGAACTAGCTGCGAAAGAAATCCATCGATGCTTTTTGTCTGGTAGCGGTACAATTGGCTACTCATACGCCTCCTTCTAAAACGTTCACGGTCAAAACGAAGTGGAATTAGTTACGCCAATTCCACAAATGCGTTGCAAATCCTCAAGAAGAACGCCAGGCACAACCCTCTAGGCGAAACGCTTTCA
>JAGQOZ010000954.1 GCA_020426955.1 Planctomycetales bacterium | reverse complement strand
AAATCCGAATCCCCACTTGAAGATTCTTCGCCTCTCGAGTTAATAAAGCTCGTCAGAATGCAAGCTGCGGTGATTGGAGAAGCGTGTCGAGCTGGAAGCCAAGTTGAAAGAGAGCAACCTAACGGAACTATTGGATCCGCCCTAATCACAAAACACCGAGGAGAAGCAACAAGAAGACGGAAAAGCGATTCTGGAGGCCATCGAAATCTATCGCTATCAAGGAAACATTCAGATCACGCCGTTCTGATTCTCCGAATTATGGTGTATTGCGTTTTGTCCGGAGTAACGGTATAATATTTAAGCGACGCTTGATTCAACTTGTCAACTTCGGGAGTGGCGAAGCATGGAGAGCCGCGAACAACTTGGATAATAGTCGCAAAAGGGCAGGTGTCGTCTTTGGATCGCAGTCTCAGGTTTTTCTTGAATAAGTTCAAACAGACGCCGCATTCTTTGCGTGCCGTCCCGCACGTTAATGCACCTGATGACAGTTGTCGCTGCGACTTGGCTCGATTGTTCCACCACTATTACGTCGACACATACGGCCGCTGCCCACCGGATCCTGACCCTGCGCATTTTGAATACGCAAGATTCCTCGCCAACCGCGATGACTTTCGGTTCGCAGGGGATGGGATTGGCGTTTCGACATCGGCTCGCAGGAATATTTCCACTACTTTTGGCCAAGCGTTCTGTCGCTGGTTCCTGCACGAACACTTAAATATTACCTATTTCGCTCACATGGACGCGGTCTTGAATCGCAACCTACATAGAGGTTTCGGCAACCTCAGCTTAGTGCGAACAACGAAGGGAGATGCCCCCGACTACGTTTGCGCTGAGGACGTCGATGAAGTGTTCATGGCGGAGGCGAAGGGACGTTATTCTTCGATTAGTTTCACTAACAGCGAATTTGCTACTTGGAGGCAACAGTTTTCCCGAGTCGAGGTCCGTGATAGTCGAGGTCAGCCACGCACGGTCAAGGGGTACATCGTCGGGACTCGGTTCACTACGGAAGAGAATACAGACTCGCTGCGTTCTGCGATTTACGCCGAAGACCCTGACAGTCCGGGTGAAGAGCCACTTGATAGCGAATTGGCACAAACTCTCAGGGCGGCGGTCGTGGCCCAACACTACGTTAGCGTTTTTCAGAAACTCGATCAGTCCCTTATCGCCGCCGCACTTGCGAGCGCGACAACTGTTCCAAACCAGCTTCAGCTTCAGGCAACTGTGTGGGAGCTCCAGCTTGCATTGCCCAACATGCGATTCGTCGGCGGCTATTGGCCTTCGCCCGATGGAACTTTGCCGTTCGCAATAGAGGATGGAAGGGCCATTGCGCGGCCACCTGATCCATTTAGGCTAAATGCTGGTCGTGGTACATTCTTTGGCGTTGAAGAATCCGTTTTTAGGCAAGTCGCGGCTGTGGCCCGATTTGGGCTGCAACGGGCCGCTGATATCCGACCACTCAACGACGTCGCGCCGTTTTACAGTGCAATCAGTTTCCTACGTGACGGCACGGTTATCGGGCCTGCAGAGTTTTTCTTCCCAGTTGATACGATAAGCGTTTAACAAAAGGCGAGAAACTGGCAAAGATCAATTTTTTTCTTCCTTCGACTCTGCGATAGGCAGACTGAGGTTTGAATTCTCGAACAAAGAAAGAGCAACTCTGGCCCCCTGCAGTGCCTTAACGTGGCTCAATAGGCAGTGTGTTCCGCCGGCACCCAAACATACGTACGCTAGGTGAATATCAAATGGATTTGGTGCTTCCTTAAATAACAAAATCACACCGGCGACCACCCACGACGAACCCAAAGCCGCCGAAATACACAGAAGCGAAGTTATCCTGTTGAAGAATGCTCGGGTATCGTCATCGGCGACTGTGTTGAGGTGAAGCATTGCAGAATTTATT
>JAGQOZ010000953.1 GCA_020426955.1 Planctomycetales bacterium | reverse complement strand
CGAATCTGCCAACCATTGTGACTCGTCAGCAAGGCCTGTCGACGAATTTGCGAACCAGCGAACTTGACCGTTTGTGGCAACCAATAAGTCCGTCCAACCGTCATGGTTCAGATCGGCCAGTGCGGGCAAGACATTGTTGTCGAACAAGATGTGCCGGTCGGGACGATCGGTATCGAACGTGTCCGAGCCGATATTGAAATGCAGAAACAGAACTCCTCGAGACGCCGTGACGATATCGTTCGCACCGTTCGAATCTAGCTGCCCCACGACCAATGTTTCGCCTTGGGACGCTAAGCGGATAGCCTGCGAGTTCATGAGTTGTCCGGCGATGTTTTCCGAGAAATAGCCACCGTACGTTGTGCTGTATCCTAGATCTAAATCTCCATCGTTATCATAGTCAAATGCGTTGGCAAACGTCGTGTCGGAACTGTCATAGTTGCCAATGTGACCGATCCACTGTCCCTGATCCATTCGCAACCAGCCTCGCACTTGAGGTTGATAGATTTCATCCGCTCCGTCTTGGTTCGCGTCCAGCGCCGCTAATTCATCAAAGCGCCCGTCCAAAATCTTGGTACTGGTCCAACCATCCAGTACCGGCTCGAACAGCCACAGCGCATTGTGATCAGCCGCCACAATTTCCATGGTTCCGTCGCCATCGACATCCGCCCAGACGGCGTCTAGCAGCGCCAGATGCAGGTTATCTCGAGCCGGTACGAAGGACGAATCAGGCGGTGGTTCGGGCAAATCAGTCAATTGGTACAGCTGTCCCGATTCAAGATCCAGCACTCGCTTCTGACTCAGTGGATTCGCTTCCATTACCACATCGAAGCGAACCGGCTGATGATCGACTTGTGGATCAAAAACACTTTCGCCATAACGATTTGTTTGGTTCCGATACCAAGTGGAACTGCTGCCAATGTCGATACGCCCATCCGCATCCAGGTCTGCCAGCAGCAGATTTCCAAACCTATCGGCTCTGGAGTTTTGTTGCAACGAACCGACTCGCTGTTGCAAGCGAAGATTTCCGTCCCCATCATTTTCGTAGATGACGGTCATCATGGAACTTCTAGCGACCAAGTCCTGATCGCCGTCCCCATCCAAGTCTGCTGTACGAATGGCGTTGGCGTGAAACTGACCGTTCAACGGCTTGAATGGCAAGAGCCCAGCGTCGCTGGTTAAGGCCACGAAAATATCGGCACGTGTCGCGACGATCACGTCGTTCCTGGCATCGCCGTTCAGTTCCGCCGTCCAGATATCGCCGGCATCGAACAGCGGTTCGCCCACGGCATCCAGACGCTCAGGAGCCTCAAAGCGTTGGCGTTCGGTTTGCCGAGCCCACACCAGGCGATACGTATTGTCAGCATCGTCCCGTTCGGTCCAGATCAGATCGGTTCGTCCATCCAGATCAAAATCTTGGGCGAACAGCCTATTTCCTTCGGAAATCGTAACACCAGTCACCGAACTGCCGGTCACCAGATCTAGCTGCACAATTCGGTCAGAAAACACGAGTGCCATGGTGTCTCGTCCCAGTTCGGGCTGGTGCAAGGCCAAGACTTTGATCACTCCGTCCAAATCGAATCGGCTCGCATCAAACCACGATTGCAATTCATGGTTAGACGATCCCGCTGCGGCGACATAAAGACCGCTACCGTTCAGCGTTGCCCAGTCCGTTTGTCCGTCTCCATCAAAGTCGCCGACGACATGGAAGTTCGCGTAGGATCCGTGCCAAGTTTGCACTGGAAACGACGGTTGCCCGGCGCTGGCATACGTCGGATCGGCAAGCCGCGTGGTCAGCGGCCAGCTACCTGAATTGGCAAACACTAGTTCATCGACGGCGTCTCCGTCCACGTCCACCAGCGTTGCGAAGGTCATTCGCCCAAAGGGCCTGACGAGGCGTGTTCTTT
>JAGQOZ010000952.1 GCA_020426955.1 Planctomycetales bacterium | reverse complement strand
TTCTGAAACTCGTGCTGTAGGCTTCGATCTCGGTGTTAGCTCCACTGGCTGAAGCTCCCAAAGCGGCCCGGAATAGCTAACCAGCACATCGGGGTCGTAGTAGCTGACGCTTTTAGAGATTCCTGCTGTAAGCGGCGAATCGGCTACCCAGTACCCGCCGCTTTGGCGCAGGAACTTTATCCGAAAGTCAAAACGTGAAGACGGATTCTGACGCGAGCCTTGATTGCTGTCTGCACGGGTTTCGGCGGTATGCACTGCCATAAAATCTCCGCTAAGCAGCACAAGCGGATCACGATAGAACCCAGAATGCCCAGCAGGCGGTGAGTTTGTATACTGTGCCGTTGCGGGGTGGGTAAGATGACGAAGTTCAATATCATCGGCGCTCATTCCCATAGGAGCAGTCAAGGCCACTAACTGCCCGCCTGAGTGAGTGTGAAACTCTGGTGCATTTACAGCCAAGTAGCGGCCTCGATTTAGCGGGTCTTCCTGCAAGTGAAAGTAATTCAGAGCAGAAGTGGAATTCTTACGGCCGCTGGCAGCTGAGATAAACTCTCTTAGGTTCGAGTCGTTGTTGAAGCTGCGGTCAAAGTACTCATGCAGCTCGTGGCGGCCGACATGATTTAATGTTTCATGCGCAGTTCCGTCCTGGTTTATCTCCCACGGAAAGAAGTGATTAATAGTATGTAAATTCTCATAATTGTGCTCGCGCCGTGCCGCACTGCGGGCTTCCGGAAACTCTTCGCGGCGTGAGTTGATTTTTGTCGCAGAGGCCGATTCGCTCGAATAGGTAAATGCGCCGTAATCGCCGTTTTCAGCCTGCTGATCCTGCTGCAAGTGATCCCAGCGCGTCATCAATACACGCCCGTAAGAATCAATGATTGGATGAAAATCTCCCGAGGGTGCGTGATCAAGAAGCTGCAGCGCGCCGCTTTGAGGATTCAGTTTCCAAAGTCCAGTATTAGTCGGGGTTGATTCATACTCATCAAGCTGCGGGTATAGATGGACTTCACCGTTACGTGGTCGATCGGAGATGAATAGAATCTGATCATCTAATGAATAGATCGGCATGACGTTGTTGTAACCGGCTGGCTGACGAGCGACTTTAGTGATGAGTGGGGTTTGGTTCTTGCCTAGATTTGAGATCTCATATATCTGCCAGCGGTAAGGATTGTAGTCATAGCGATTTGGAGCACCTACTACCATGCTAAAGATTACTTTGCTTCCATCCCAAGAGACTGATGGATCGCGCACGGCGATCGCGTTAGCTCCCTGCATCCCGCTTGAGCCGTACCCCGCCGCAGCGGTTAAGTTTTTTAGTGTTCCATCGGTGTAGCGAATATACAGATCTCCGCCGCGCGGGGCAGCCTGCATAGTCGCCATGTGATTGGCAAAAGTCGAAGCAATAGTTGCGAAGTCTTCGGGCTGTGGAACTTGCGTGACAAAAACAATCGGATTGGCAGGCGCAGCCCAGACTGTGGCCGTTAAGATGACCTGAAAGATTACAACCAAAACCGGCCGGACAACTCGGCTCATTACTACCTGCTAAATACTTATCATCGGAACGCGCAGCGATCTAAGCTGCATAAATCGTTCCATTTGCTACGTACTATTTAATGGAGAATCAGCCAGCTGCTTGTGCAAGGTAGGGAAGATGCACTGCGAAGTTTCCGCACTTCTTACATACCTAATTCGAGCATTGTCTTTAACTCATTCCCCTTAATATAAGGTCGGATTGTTAGTCTTCTGTCTTGAGCGGGATTGATGCTGTAATATACTGAAAATGTTATAGTTTGGTTTGGTGGCCTAATCTGGTAGGTGCGGCATGCTTGAAAACAGCGCATGAGCAAGCCGATTGGCGGCTTTAGTCCCAAGAAGCTTAGAACAAACTAGCCACAGATTTCCGAAAATC
>JAGQOZ010000951.1 GCA_020426955.1 Planctomycetales bacterium | reverse complement strand
TCATTGAAGTGGGCACGAACTACGGTGGCGAACAGGTCGGCAAGGAAGGTTCTCTGGAATACCTTTCGCCCGAAGAAGCAAAGACGCAGTTCGAAATTGCCGATGGATATGCCATCAATTGTTTTGCGTCGGAAGTTGATTTTCCCGAATTGGCTAACCCCGTTCAATTCACCTTCGACAGCAAGGGCCGCTTGTGGGTCGCCACAATGCCATCCTATCCGCAGTACCAACCCAAACGAGAGGTCAACGACAAGCTGTTGATTCTGGAAGACACCGACGGCGACGGCAAGGCGGACAAGTGCACAACATTCGCCGACAAATTGCACGTGCCAACGGGATTTGAACTTGGCGATGGCGGAGCGTATGTGGCTCAGCAGCCCGATATTCTGTTCTTGCAAGACACAGACGGCGACGATGTGGCGGATGTGCGAATTCGACGTTCGTGCGGCTACGATTCGGCGGATTCACACCATTCGATTTCCGCCTTCACTTGGGGACCAGGCGGAGCGTTGTACTACCAGGAAGGCACGTTCCATCACACGCAAGTGGAAACGCCATACGGCGCGGTTCGCTGCAAGAACGCCGGCGTCTATCGTTACGAACCGTTGAGCGAAAAGCTAGACGTGTTTGTATCGTACGGATTTGCGAATCCTTGGGGCCACATCTTTGATAAATGGGGCCAGAATTTTGTGGCCGATGCATCGGGTGGCGCGAACTATTTTGGGACCGCGTTTTCAGGACATGTTGGCTACGACCGCAAGCATCGAGGCATGAAGCAGTTTATCCAAAAGCGGTTCCGACCCACGGCCGGGTGCGAATTTGTCAGCAGCCCGCACTTCCCCGATGAAATCCAAGGTAACTTTCTGCTGAACAACTGTATTGGAGAACAGGGCGTCTATCAGCACACGATGACGGAAGAAGGTTCGGGATTTGTCGGCACGGAAATTGAACCGATTGTTCGTTCCAAAGATCGCAACTTTCGACCAGTCGATTTGCAGTTTGGGCCCGACGGAGCTCTTTATGTGTGTGACTGGCAGAACGCGTTGGTCGGCCACATGCAGCACTCCATTCGCGATCCGAACCGAGATCACACGCATGGTCGCATTTGGCGAGTCACCTACCCCAGTCGACCGCTACAGCAGCCGGCCAAGATTTCCGGCGAATCGATTCCGGCACTGCTGGAATTGCTGAAGGCGTCTGAAGATCGAGTGCGTTATCGAGTTCGTCGTGAATTGCGAGAACGGAATTCGGACGAAGTGGTAGCCGCAGTAAAGAAATGGACCGCCAGCTTGGACAAAGCGGATCCCGATGTCGAACACCATTTGCTGGAGGCCCTGTGGGTGCTGCAGCATCACAACCGAGTAGACACGGAATTGCTGAACCGAGTTCTCACGTCGTCTGAACCAAAAGCACGCGCCGCAGGGACTCGAGTGCTGTGTTACTGGCGAGACCGAATGGACAATACGTTGGACTTGTTGGCCAAATTGGCTCAGGACGAACATCCTCGAGTCCGTTTGGAGGCGATTCGCGCATGCAGTTTCTTCAGTAACCCCGAAGATGCGATTCGCGCCGCAGAAATCGTCCTTTCGGCTGAAGACAAACCGATGGACGACTATTTGACCTACACGTCCAAAGAAACGCTCGACACTTTAGACAAGTTCCTACAATAGACTTCGTCACCTAAACCACAAGACCGATGGCTGGTAAGCCGTCGGTCTTTTTTTGTGCAGTGACCAACTTACGGCAGGGTATCAGCTGGGTGCAATCCATTAGGGTATCACTTGGTGCCATCCAATAAGAGCACTATTCCGCCCAGCGGGCGACACATCTTTGCCGGTGTGCGTCAGCCATCGGTCGATCTGGTTGGTGCCATCCACAATCGTCAGTCACCCCCAAAACCATAAAAAAA
>JAGQOZ010000950.1 GCA_020426955.1 Planctomycetales bacterium | reverse complement strand
GCCAATTCGTTCGCCGTACAGGTACGAATCCAGCGTTTTCCCGAATAGAATTTCTTGGGCTCGATTTGGCTTCACCGGTTCGGTGCAATGGAATTCGGCGGGACGTCCCAAGTCGTTCAAAACTAAGTATCCACCAATGATGGCATTGGCAATGGAAACTTTACCGGTCAAAAAACCGAACAGTGCTTTCTTGCTATCAGACATGTATTTCTTACTTGCTTTTGAGTCTTCGCGAGGAACGTATTCATGCGTGCAAACGAATGATCGGAAGCGTTGCCAGAGAGTCTTTAGTGGCCTCACCGTTTGCGAAAAAGGTTCGGATAATATCGAAGAAAATCCGCTCGACTGGCAGGAAATTCACTCTTTGGTGGACAATGGCAAGAAGCAGTGCTTATACTGTTGTGATGTCAAAGCACTGCTACACGTTCCTGAGCTAGGAAGAAAGCCCAACATGTCAGAAAACCAAAGACAGCCCGCTTTGTTTACGCATATTGACGTTACGTCCCAATCCATGCCGTCGACGCCGTCGGGCAATTCGCATGATTTGGCGGCATTGATGACTCAATTGATTGTGTCTCAGAATCGTCAAAACGAATTGCTAGAGCAATTGATCCAGCAGATGAGCGCTGCCCAAAAGCAACGCGCCAACGAATTGGGACAATGGAAGCAAGCCAATCCAGAACTAGCCAAACGTTGTCGATCGGCTGCGGAAACGTTGGGTCAAGTGCAGACTCGTTTTTTGGAAACCGTCACCGAAGAAATCGCCGACAATGGCGAATCGATGATGGATGGCGAATTCATGCTGAACGAATTTGTCGATCGCTTCGGGCCTCGTTTAGCCCATTTGAATGGTGTGCTGCAAGTTCTGTCGCAGTTGAGCGCCGTGGCCGCGAATGCCGAATCCAGCAAATAGTCGTTGGCGACGTTTGTGGATGATTCGCGTTAGGACCGTTTGATACTTTTTTAGGCGAACTCAAACTAGTTGGGTTCGCCTTTTTCATTTGCAAAGTCGGTTCGACCAGCAAATGTCTTAAATCCACCAGTCATCAGGCTGGTTCCACGCCTGGGAACGGTTGTCATTTGGTTGCAGAATGGCTATCGTCTATCTGTCAAAAACGACTTCCCATTCCCACCTTCCTTCCTGTGGATTCTGTTCTATGTCAGACAATGCTCAATTGGATGCCAAGTGTGCCGAAGCCAAGGCGAAACTCGATGCCCATGCCTATGAAACAGTTCAATGGCATTTTCACGAATCGACCGGCTGCCCATTTTGGTTGGAAAAAAAGTCAGAATTGAATTTTGATCCGCTCAAGGAAGTACAGGGTTACGACGACCTGAAAAAGTTTCCGCTATTTGAAGACGAATGGCTCCGAGGTGGTCCGGTGCGGCGCTGGGTTCCCAAGGCTTACGCGGACAAACCGATTTACGTTTTTGAAACGGGCGGCACGACCGGGATTCCCAAAAGCCGAGTGGTCGTGGATGACTTCCGCATTGATTACGAAATGTTCAGTGCAACCCTACCAGATCAGTATTTTCCCAAAGGAGGCAACTGGTTAATGCTGGGTCCGTCAGGCCCGCGGCGACTTCGACTGGCCGTGGAACACTTGTGTCAATTCCGAGGCGGTATTTGTTTCTGCATCGACCTGGATCCTCGTTGGGTCGTCAAGCTAATCAAAAAAGGTTGGATGGAACATCTTGAAGAGTACAAGAAGCATTGCATCGACCAAGCCATCACCATTCTGGGCGCAGGCCACGACATTAAATGTATGTTCGGAACGCCCAAATTGATTGAATCGTTGGCGTTGGAATTGGAAGAACGAGGCAGCAGTTTTGCCGAAACCGGGATCACCGGAATCTTTTCGGGCGGTACCGAATTCACGCCGCAGTGGACTCGGTATTGTGTAGAAGAA
>JAGQOZ010000949.1 GCA_020426955.1 Planctomycetales bacterium | reverse complement strand
GAGAATTGCCCAACGGATGCTGATCTACTCGAACCACCTTGTTGATGTATTCGATGCCGTCAATCCGTTCGTGCGCGCCCGGAATCGCGCTGGCTCGATGCAGCGTCTTAGCCAACGAAGCGTGCAACACGTCGTTCACAATGGAACTCTTGCCGCTGCCGCTGACACCCGTAATGGCCGTCAACGTTCCCAACGGAATCTTGACATTCGCGTTTTTGAGATTGTTGTGCGTGACACCCACCAACGTCAAAACGTCAACGGTGTTGGTCGTTTTATCTTCCGTCGCCTTCTTTTCTGCCGCGTCGGTCGTTTTCTTCTTGGTGGTTTTCTTTTTCTTCTTATTGGGCGGAGCAATCGCCGCGGCATGCGGCGGCGCGGCTTGTCTCACATCTTTGGACAATATCGCATTGGCCGCGTCTTCCGATATCCGCCGATTGCTGGGAATGGCAATTGCTTTTTTGCCAGACAGGTACGGCCCCGTGACCGAATTGCGTTTCTTGCCCACCACGTCGGCCGAACCTTCCGCGACCACTTGTCCGCCGTTCTTGCCGGCTGCCGGTCCGAAGTCGACCACGTAGTCGCTGTGTTCAATCACTTCCTTGTCATGCTCGACCAGCACCAGCGTGTTGCCCAGATCGCGAAGTTTGTGCAACGCGCGAATCAACCGAATGTTGTCTCGAGGATGCAGGCCAATGGTCGGTTCGTCCAGCACATACAACACGCCGCACAATCCGCTGCCCAATTGACTGGCCAAGCGAATTCGCTGAGCTTCACCGCCGGACAGCGTCGCGGCTTGACGAGCCAGCGTGAGGTATTCCAAACCGACGTCGTTCAAAAAGTCGACTCGATTCTGTACTTCGCGCACCAATTCGCCCGCGATCTTGCGTTCGCGAGCACTCATCTTCCACTGCTTGACTGTCTCTTGCAGTTGCCCCAGCGGTTGGCGACACAGCTGGTCAATCGTCATGTCTCGGAATCGAACCGCCGCCGCGTCGTCTCGCAAGCGACTACCGCCGCAGTGCGCGCATTCGACTTCGTCCACAAGATGCTCTAAGCGGCTGCGGAGTCCGGGTGACAGGCGAGCAGCCTCTTCCAACGCAGGATACAAGCCTTTGAATTGGTAGCGAAACAGTGGTTCCTGTTTAGACTTGGGCGAAAACACGTCCAGCCAAGTGTCGCCCGTGCCGTAGTACAATAGGCGTCGCTGCCGTCCGTCCAATTCGTCGAAGGGCACGTCCAGCGGAATTCCCGTCTGTTGCGAAAGGGCCGCCAACATCCATTTCGCAACGTCTCGATTCAAATCGGGCCACAACGCAATCGCGCCTTGCTCCAGTGTGAACTTGCCGCTGCGCAACAACGCGGCGGGATTGGCGCCGGTCTGAGTTCCCAGACCTTCGCACGATTCGCACCAACCGAGATGACTATTGAACGAGAAATTGTGCGGCGTAAGCGGTTCAAAGCTGCGGCTACACTTTTCGCACACCAAATGCTGACTATGAGTTCGTGTGGGCCAACGAGGTTCCGGCGTATCGTCCTGCGGATAGATGACTTGCATGACACCCTTGCCCAACGCCAGCGTCCCTTCCACACTTTCCGCAATGCGCGAACGGCTCGATTCCTTCACCACAATTCGATCGACCACCACCGACACGTCATGTTTGCGGCGTCGATCGATCTGCGGCGGTCGATCTAATTCGTGCGTAAACCCGTCTACTCGAATCCGCACGTAACCCTGCGTTCGTAGTTCGTCCCACAACATTTCATACGCTTGGCCCACTTCGATGCTGGCTGGCGCTGTCAGATACAGCTTGGTCCCTTCCGGTTCGGACATGATCTTGTCCACAATCTGATCGGCCGTTTGCGTACCGATGGGCAGATCGCAATCGGGACAATGCGGCGTGCCTAAACGAGCGATCAAGATGCGCAGATAGTCGTAG
>JAGQOZ010000094.1 GCA_020426955.1 Planctomycetales bacterium | reverse complement strand
TAACGAACTTGCGCGAATTCCCGATTTAGCCTTGCTGGTAGGCGCCGCGTTGGTAGCCTCACAGGCAGTTCTGGCGTGGGCCGCTTCTTTGGTGGCCGAATCGAGCGGTTCTGATCCGAATGCAAACGTAGTGATGAACATGGTGTATCTGCCTATGGTGTTGGCGTGGTTGGCGCTGGAAGTCATCGCACTAGCGACACGTGAAGCTTGGCCGTTGCACCAGAGACCGATTTCGCGGTGGCAATATTGGTTCGAGATACAAACGCTGGGGCTCATTCGATTACCTCGACAACTGCTGGCAGCCGCTTTGATGCTATCGGTGACAAGCGTGTGGCATGCTGGCTGGCCGTCTATCTGGTTCGTACCGATGATGATTGGTATGACGGTGCAGCTTCGAACATTGCGTTCGCTATGGCCCGTTGATCCATGCGAGCGAACTATCTTGGGTGGCTGGTACACGCTGCGGAGCGATGCGTGGTGTCTGGCTACCTTTCAGATAGCAATTATTCTGTTAACGGCGGCGGCCGTGGTGATGTTACTGATTCTGAACCATGGCGAGTGTACGAGCTGGACCTGGCAAGTGATTGGGATCGTGGTAGTTTCTAGCTTGGCGCTGGTCGAATTTCGGTCTCGGATTTTGCCCGAAACCGTGGCGAATCTGGCCGAAAAACGCCAAAAACTGTGAACATCGGCTAGAATCGGATTCGCATTAAAACGCCGCTAGCTGGTAAGATAAAGACGTGCAACCACTTGAGAATTAGGGACTTAAGGAACGCATCGAGTCCTTATGAGTGGCATTCAGGTAACGTGACCATTCCCGCTGAGTACATTTCGACTTACGGTTCGCTATCCATGACGACGACTCGTCGCCCATCATCCGATTCGGATTCCAATCCAATGATCGACCTGGAGGATCTCATTCAGAACCACCAGGCCGGAATTTGGCGTTATTTGCGTTCGCTGGGATGTACGCAAGCTGAAGCGGATGATTTGACGCAAGATACCTTTTTGGCAGTACTCAAGAAACCGTTTGAATCGTTCGGTCCGGCCGCCACGGCAGGTTATTTGCGCAAAGTTGCCTATAACCGATTTATCAGCGTACGGCGGCGGATGGGTAGAATGGTTTTGAAGGAAGAGATTGAGGTCATTGACCAAGCGTGGAATCGTTTGGCATCAGATGATCAAGGCGAAGCGATGTTGGACGCGCTGAAGACGTGCCTTGGTCAGCTGACCAAACGCGCTCGTTGGTCACTCGAGATGCGGTTCCGCGACCGGTTGTCGCGTAGCGAAATCGCGTCCGCCTTGGAAATTACAGAGCATGGGGCCAAAAACTTAATGCAGCGAGCAAAAAAGCAACTCAAGCAGTGTATTGAAGACAAAGCAAAATGAACGGCCAACCTCATCCAGATCATAGCTCTGATGATCTTTTGATTGATTCGCTCTTGGGCGAAGTCCTGGGCGGTGAAACTCCGCCGGACTTGCGAGATCGAATCATGGCGGCTGCGCGCCAAGGACAATTGCCGGCCGCAATGGAAACGGAACATGATGTTGATGGTTTAGGTATCCAAGTGCGGGCGAATTTTCACCAGGACTTTGGCGCATCGTCGGTAACTCGAATGGCGAGACGCCGAAGGACGGTTCGTTCGGAAACGCCTTGGTCATTGTTCTTTGTCGCGCTCAGCTTGCTAGCTTTGTTCACCGCTATTGGCTACTTGGCTTCACTGGACAAAAAGCAGCCCCAAGTGGTAGACGCGCCAAATTCGCCCGCGCCGGTTGCCCCTGCAGACAGCTTGGTGGAAGCGGAATCTTCGACACCGGAAGTGCGAGAAGAAGCGCCGATCGAAGTGGTACCAGCGCCAGTTAAGGAATTAGAACGACCCAGTCTGCAGGACGCCTTGGCTGCTCGGAACGAACCGCCCGAGGTCTCATTCGGATCCAGCGAATTTCAGAACAGCGCCGCTTCTTCCGATGCGGAAGTTGTCGCCTTCGTCAACGCCTCACTACAGCAGTCGTGGACGTCGGAACAGATTGAAGCGGCTCCCTTGGCATCCGACGAAGTTTGGTGTGATCGAGTGTTTCAGACGGTGCTGGGTCGACAGCCGAGTCCTGAAGAACGCAATGCCTTTGTGCGAACCAAGGATGCCAACAAGGATGCGAAGCTGATCCGGTGGCTTGTGAATTCGGAACGAACAAGTGCGGATGTGCAACAGCGTTGGTCTGGTATTCTCGCGTCGCGCTTGGTGCGTCCTTTACGAGACCGTTCGGCAGATCTAGCCGCAGTTCAGGCCAGCGTCCAAGGCTGGTTAGAAAACAACCCTTTGGATCAAACCGTTCGTTTGATGTTGACTTCGGACCAACCGGAATTTGTAAAACTATACGATTTGCCCACCAGCAAATCGGCTGTCGATTTGGCCAGTCAATTTTGTCGAACCATTTTGGGCCAACGTACGGACTGTGCTGGTTGCCACGCAGATAGTCAGCGACAATGGCAGCCGCACCAAGTTCATTCTTTGGCGTGGTACTTTGAAGGCTCGGTTGATCCATCTGACGCAGTGGCGGTCGAACGGCGGCGTCATTTTGCGGACGAATTGGTGCAACGTGACGACATGAGTCGCGTGGTGGTAGACCAAGTCTGGCGTTCGTTTTTTGGCTATGGATTTTCAGCCATTCCCGGTGATTTACAGAATCGATCCGCGGTATCTCATGTGGCCGTGTTAGATCGGTTGGCTCAAGAGTTTGTGGCGTCGGACTATGACTTGCGAAAGTTGACGTCTTGGATTGCGTCTAGTCGTTCGTTTCGTCTAGAAGCGGGGACATTGCAAACGTCCGACGTCATGGCAGACGGCAGCGTGGCCTTCAATCGGTTCTATCAGCCGAATCGTATTTCGGACACGTTGGCTAATTCGCTGCAGTTGGTGGCTTCGGCCAGTAAGAACATTGTGGCCACAGAAGCGTCCAGTGGCGAAGTGGTTGCTAGACGAGACGACAATTTGCTGGAGCCGAACGAATTCGGTCGGCAGATCACCAATGGCGAGATTGCTCGGACCGTATCGCTGATGAATTCGGATGCCGATCGCCGACGGTTGATTGTCAAATTAGATCTGGTTCGTTCCTTGGCGTCTTCGTCATTGTCCAAAGAGGATCTGATCAACCATCTGTTCATGGAATTCACCGGCCAATTGCCGTCGGACATTGAACAAAAGTTCGCCACACGAATCTTGGATGCACACCCTGACGATGTGGAATTGGGACTGCGTGACATCGCTTGGTCGTTGTTCAACGCCCAATTGTAAACCATTGATCTTCATCCCAATCGAAATCGATGGTGCGTACTACGTTGGTTTCACGCACCGCTCTTGTGGTTCGACGGCGCTCGAGTAAACTCGGGTCTGGTTCGATCGAATGCAACCGACGTTTGTCCTTGCCAATGCGGTTGCAAGCATCTGTCTGTCACTGCGAAAGCCTAAAGTACTGTATGCCTACTAAGAAATCCGCTCCGTCAAAAAAGAAATCGACACGTCAACGGTTTTGGCTGCTAAAGACCGAGCCGAATTCGTATTCCATCGAAGATCTTGCGGGCGAAAAGAATCAGACCACGTGCTGGGACGGAGTTCGCAACTACCAAGCCAGGAATTTCATGCGAGACGATATGCAAGTGGGAGATCGAGTGTTGGTGTATCATTCCAACGCCAATCCGCCCGCTGTGGTGGGTACGGCCAAAATTGCCAAGGAAGCATACCCCGACCACACCGCCTGGGATGTCAACAACAAACACTATGACGAAAAGTCTACGCCCGAGAATCCTCGGTGGCTGATGGTCGATATCCAGCTGGAACAAATCTTTGACCGAGAAATCAGTTTGTCCGAACTACGCGAAGTTGCGGCGCTGAAGGACATGGAACTCTTAAGAAAAGGGTCACGCTTGTCCGTACAACCGGTACGCAAAAGCGAATTCCAGCAGATTTTGAAGCTGGCCGGGGCGAGTTAGCAAATCGAAATTCCGCTTGCGGTCCACTCAATCAGCCCGAGTCTATCCAGATGCCACTGGAACTTGCCGACGGGAACGACTATCTTGTTGTGTTCTGCAGAATCAAGCCAAGGAATGTTACTCGACGTGATAGGAGTTGTTGTGAATCGCCAAAGTCTTCGCCAATGGGTGTTGTTTGTTGTCATTGTGGCCGCTGCGTCGGTAGTGCGAGTGCAACTGAGCGAAATCCCCAACTTCGCGCCGGTGGCTGCCGTTGCTCTTTTTGCTGGGTTCCTGTTTTCATCACGCTGGTTGGCCCTGGCAACGCCACTTTCCATTATGCTGATCAGCGACTCGTTTTTGGGCGGCTACGATTGGCGATTGATGGTTGCCGTATATGGCATGTTGTGCTTGCCCGTCTTTTTGAATCGCGTCATTCGCCAGTATTTCGACCTGCGGTCCTCGTCCGGAATGGGCACCGTGGTTCGAATCGCCGGACTGGTAGGTTGCAGCTTGGCCTGTTCGCTGGCATTCTTCCTGGTCACCAACTATGTTTCCTGGCTGACATGGTATCAAAACGGATCCACTTCGTTGTGGCAGAGCTACGTTCAAGCGTTGCCCTTCTTCCGCTACACGGTTATGGGCGATCTGATTTTTGCGACATCGCTGTTCGGCGCTTACGCCGCTGTGGTATCACTGACAACAGTTGGTCAGAACAAACCGGCGGCCAAATTGAACGTGGCCTCAAGCTGTTAAGCAGAAGCGTCGTGTACGCTGCAGACACATTACGCTTGATCATTTCGCTCGGTGTTGGAGGAGGTAACAAATCCATTTCCTTTGCGCCTCAGTGGATCGGTCACAACTACCTATCCAATTAGAAATAACCTTCTGTTGGTGGGCTTACCGGGAAATGCGAGAATTATTTTCTAATTGTCGAACCGTTGGCTCCTGAGCTACTCGATCTTCCTTAGGAACGCCAAGCGAAAGGCCAATCCAACCGTCTTCTGCCACGAATTGTGTCGGCTCCATTTGGGCCAGCCGAGGATTCTCTTCGAAGCGACCGCGTAAGATACTAAACCGATGGTCGCCCGATGTGACCTTGGTAAAAATGCCTCGCAGCGCAATCCGGTCTCGGAATCCGATGCGTTCACTAATCAATTCGATACCACCTTCGCGCTGCAGATCGACGTGAGTCTTGCAGAAGTCCGCTCGATAGCGAGCTTTCACAATAAAGTTCCGCCACTGCTTTTGTCCCACGTGCAATTCGGCAATGCGAAACACCAGCAGGACTCGGTTGTCACTGAATTCAAAACGAATCGGTTCGACTTGCGCCAATCGCAGCGTCACGTCTTGGGGCAGATCTTGGTGGATGTCTTGGCGGTCGATCCCCAATTTCTGACGCAGTTCCGCCAATAGCAATTCCAGCTCCACTTTCCGGCCGCCCAACTCCAGTCGTTCAATGGCATTGTTGACTGCGGACTGATGGATCTGCAGACTCATGAGACTATTGGCAAGTGCTCGCGGTCTGGGCGTGGACGCCGCCAGTTGATTTGGGCTGGCCAAGCGGCAACGCATGGTCAGCCGTTCTGGAGTCGTCTTCATTTCAATGGCACGCGGGTCCAGGTTCATTTCGCGAAGCGGCGTCAGCACGTCTTGCTGAAATTTCGCTTCCAGTTCCGTAGCGCGAGTATCGACGGCTTCGTGCAACCGTTGCCGAGCGGCCGAAGAGACTTTGTCTCGCATATGAGCTTGCACTTTGTTGCGGCTTTCCCGGTGTTCGTCAATTGCCAGCTGCCGGATAACCCAACCAAGAACGGGAAAACGGTCGTACTCGGTTTCTACATCCAGCAATTGTGACCGACCGTTGGCATCGGCACCTGCTGGCGTCACACTCACGCCTTGCGGACTGACGGACAATTGTTGGTCAGCGGCAAACTCCGAACGGCCACGACTAAACAGCCGAACCGGCCCTTTATAAGAAACCGTATTAAACGTTGCCTGGCCCCGAGCCGACAGACGCATGCGCCATTGCGTCTGATCGGGAATCAACGAAACGGAAAGCTGTGTCCAAGTGTCATTGCGTCCCAACACCCGAGCCCCCAGGACGTGGTCTTCCACTTTTTCTTGGATCGGTTTGAGCACGGGCATCATGTGGTTCAGCAATTCGCCGGTCACTACCAATCGCACGTTGGCGTTGCGATAGTGTTGATCCAAAGACGCTCGTAACGATTGAATTTGCGGATGACGAACCCACGCCAGTTGCTGGATTTCGCGAACAAGATAGTCTGAGGCCACGGGCGATCGGTACGATTCGAAATTTTCCATCGCCGTTAGCAGGTCGACCGCGTCCAAGGGTGCTTCCGCCCAAATGGCCAAAGAATCTTGTAGTTCGTGAAAATCGTGTTGGTCCAGAAACGCGCGCTGCTGCGGACTTAGTTGGTGTGTAGCCAGTTTAGTCAGTACGCGACGAGCGACTTTGGTGCGAATCGAAGGGTCCACTTCGTATTGCGACGCGTCGGCCTCCAGAATTCGCTGCAGCTCTAAATAGCGAATCCACGTTTCACCGTTGGCCGATTTGGTAAACGCTTCGTGAAGACGCTGGGCGGTGAGTTTGATAGACGATTTCGGCGCATCCGGAACAGCGGGCTGCGCCAGCACTCGCTGCAAATCCTGCCAAATCGCCACTCGGCGCACCAACGCATATCCCGTTCGGCGAACGTCAGCCGCCACGGTAGGATCGGCCACGCGAGGTTCATGAACGGACGGATCGTCCGCCAAGCGAACCAATTTCTGCAGACTCGGTTGCCAGGCCGACGGTTGGTCCAACGAATGAGATTGCATGCGATCGATTTCTCGCAAGACTTGGTCAATCCAGTCGCTGATTTCGCGAGTGATCCCTGTGGGGCGCAAATCGTTTAGTTGCTGAACTAACGCTTGCGGCGCCGGCCAGGACACAAATTCCGATTGGTTGGTGGTTTCGTCATCTAGATGCGTTGGCTGGTCGTCGCCAACGGCCGTTTTGCTGTTGTCGCTATTCGCTTCTGGAAAGTTGTCGGGCGAAACAACTTCCAGTTCCAAATCCGGAATGTGTTGCAGATCGAATCGAGTGACGTTGGAACCGGCTTCCAGTTTAACGCCTTGACCGCCGCCTGGCCGCAAGTCTGGCATCGGTGGCTCCGGTGACACGCCCATGTCATTTGCGGCGGGCAATGCTTTCTTGGTAATTTGACTCACCAGCCGTGTGGGCACAGTTGCGCGCGGCCGTCGAGGTATCGGCACCGGATAACGTTCCGTGCGTTCGGAAGCCAAACGAAACGGACTTGCTGACGAACCACGGCGGCTGTCAAAATCTCGGAAAGGGTCAGATACTAAAATGGGCGATGGTGCTGGCCGATGTGAACCAACGCTTCGTGACGACGCAATGTCGATCCAATCCGCCGGCGCTGGGCGAGTGGCGTGGTTTGTAAGCAATGAATTGCTTTGAGAACGAACGATACCAAAACGAGTATGTTGGCTAACGACAAACGCCCACACCACTACGACAATGGCCAGCGCAATTGGCCAGCTTCGTGATTTAGGGTAGGCTTCCATGCTATCGTTCGTCTTCCGTTACTATTCGGGCACCAAACTTGTTATCGGAAAGACGTCGGCGGTAATCTGGTCAGAATTGAACTCGAATGAAACAAGTTACCTGACCTGCTGGCAATGGTAGCGGATTGGCAGACCTGGCTGTCCTGCCTGGCTGGGGCGAAAGAAGCGATTATCCGCCTGGTTGTTGTGACGAAGCCAGCAGGATTCGTTTGGAAATCTGGATGGCCAATTCGCCAAAGTCGAAGTTCACGCCCGGCGTGCCAGCTACCAGCTGAATATCAGCAAAGGCGGAGTCGGTGGCGGTAGGACTTCCCACGCTGCCTGTGCCGATGTTTTCGGGACCGTCTTGAAACGAACCGGGCTGGATTTCTTCTAGCGAATAGGTGCCCGGCACCAGATTGTCAAACAGGTACGCGCCGTTGGAATCGGTCAGCGTCGATCGATTGACGCTGGCTCCCGTTTCGTCCACGCCGGTCAAATTAATTTGGACGTTCAGAATTGGCGGATCAAAATCAGTGTTCCGCAATCCGTTACGGTCCAGATCCAAATAGACCGTGCCGGACAAACTGGTTCGATTTTCGATAATGACGTCGGTATCCGTCGCGGAATTGTTTAGTAAATTAGTTTCAGTCTGACCCACGGCGGTGACGGTAGCCGTGTTCACTAACGTGCCAGTGGCGTCGCTGCGAACCGTACCGGTTACGGCATAAGTGATGGTACTGTTGACTGGCATGGAGACGGTGTCATTGATGGCGCCAGCACCGGATACTGTATTTCCCGTTGCTCCACCAGACGCAACACTAGTAAATGTCACGTTGGTTAGCTGAGCTGGCAGCGAATCGGTGACGGTGGCGTTCTGCGCGAACGCGGGACCGTTGTTACGAACCACCACTGAATACGTAACCTGATTGCCGGCAACCACCAGCGTAACATCGTCTGTCTTGGTGATACTCAAGTCGATCGAAGAATCGACAGTGCTGCTGGCATCGGACAGATTATTGGTCGTGGCGATTTCGGTTACGCCGTTGGGCGCGGTGATGCTGGCCGAATTATCAATCGTTCCAGATGCCGATGCCGCAACGGTGGCCGACACAACGTAAGTAATGGTACTGCCCACGGTCATATTGACGGTATCGTTAATATCGTTGGAACCGCTGGTGGTATTTCCCGAGACGCTGCCGGTGGATGAACTGGTATAGGTAACGGAAGTTAATTCGGCGGGAAAAGCGTCAGCAATCACTGCGCCAACCACATCGGCGGGCCCGTCGTTGGTGGCTACAATCGTATATGTCAGCGTTTCGCCAGGCGAAACCGTCGCGCGATCCACCGTCTTGGAAATGCTTAGGTCAACGCTGGGCGTGATGTCTGTCTGAGCGTCGTCCGAATTGTTCTGCGAATTGGTTTCTGTCACTCCTTGCGGCGGTGCCACGTCGGCCGTGTTGGTCACCGTTCCGGAAGCGGACGAAGCCACCGTTCCCGTGACCATGTAAGTGATGCTGGCCCCGACGCCCAGGTTGACGTTGTCGTTGATATTCCCGGTGCCACTGGCCGTATTACCCGAAACCGTACCGCTGGTTGTACTGGTGAAACTGACGTTGGTTAAAAACGCCGGGAAAGCATCGGTGATGGTGGCGCCATTGGCCGCGGAAGGTCCAATGTTGGTGACAATAATCTGGTATGTCAATGATTGACCCACAACCGCACTGCTGCGATCCACCGTTTTCACGATCGAAAGGTCGACTTCGCGCCGAATGGTGTCGGTATCGGTAGACGAATTGTTGTCTGGGTTCGAATCGACCAATCCAGCCGGCGCGATCACCGTCGCAGTGTTTTGCAGCGAACCGCTGGCCGACGGCGAAACCAACGCGGTCACCGTATAAGTAATGGAACTACCCGCCGGAAGATCCACCGCTTCATTCAGATTGCCATTGCCCGAAGCGGAGTTCCCGGTCGCGCCCCCAGTGGCAGAACTGTTGAACGTGATATTCGAAAGGGTTGATGGAAAGACATCTTCCACCATGACACCCGTGACATCGCTGGGGCCGCTATTGCTCACGGTGATCACGTAGGTCACGTTTTCGCCAGCAACCACTTCGGTCTGATTGTCTGTCTTGGTGATAACCAAGTCAAATTCCGGAGTGACTGTATCGGTGTCTACGGCTTCATTGTTGTCTGTGTTGATCTCCTGAATGCCGGCGGGCGCGGTGACGGTAGCCGTATTGCGAATGGTCCCCGACGCGGAATCAATCACGGTGCCCGTTACCACGTACGTGATGGAACTACCCACCGGCAGATTGACCGTGTCGTTGATATCGCCCGTTCCAGATGTTGTATGCCCGGAAGCTCCGCCGGATTGGCTGCTGGTGTAACTGATGTTGGTTAACTGATTCGGGAATGCATCTACCACCGATGCACCGTTGATGGCGCTGGGACCAGCGTTCGAAACGACAATGGTGTAAGTGACTTGGTCTCCCGGAGAAACTTGCGTCACGCCATCCGTTTTGGTGATGGCCAAGTCTGCTTGAGCATTTACCACATCCGGATCGATAGCCGTATTATTCGAATCATCCAATTCCGTAACACCGTTGGGCGCGGTGACGGTAGCTGTGTTCGAAAACGAATCCAGCGCGTTCGGACCGACAGTCCCTATCACCGTGTAGGTAATAGAACTACCCGGAGTCATATTGACGGAGTCGCTGATATCGCCGGTGCCGCTGGTCGTGTTTCCGGTGACGGTTCCAGTGGACGTACTTGTGAACGATGGATTGATCAGATCAGAAATAAACGTGTCTTCTACCAATGCACCGGCCACGGCACTCGGCCCATTATTCGTAACCACAATTTCATACGTCAGGACATCGCCGGGAACCACTTGCGTGCGATTGTTGGTTTTGGAAATGGTCAGATCGACCTGCGGCGTCAGGTTATCGATGTCCGTGGCCACATTGTTATCTTCATCCAGTTCAACTACTGTATCAGGAGCCGCAATGGTGACGGTGTTCTCCAACGTTCCCGTGGCGGACGCCGCTACCGTACCGGTAACTGTGTACGTGATGGAACTACCCGCAGCCAGATTGACCGTGTCTGCGATACTGCCCGTTCCGGAAGACGAATTACCGGACGCCGTACCGCTCACCACGCTGGTGTACGAAACGTTAGTCAGCGTTGCAGGAAAATTGTCCGTGATAGTAGCGCCAATGACATCGGCCGGGCCATTGTTTGAAGCAACAATGGTATACGTTACCGAATTGCCCGGCACCGCAGTCACTCGGTTGTCTGTCTTGGTTACGGCCAAATCAACTTGCGGAACATTTAGAAAGTTGGATGCTTTAGGACCATTCGCTCCGATCAGTCCCATTTCAATATCATTCGCGCCGGTCGGTCCCGAATCGATGGTCAATACAATGGCGTCCACACTGTTCGCTTCGACCGGTCCCACGAAACTAGAAAACGGAATAAACAAATACGCGGTTGCTCGTCCTTCCGAGGTCACCGGAATGTTGGCCGTGGAGACCGAAAACGTACCGGCGTCGTCTTCGAACAGAGTGATCTGCACTGTGGCGCCTGTTTGTTCCGCACCAATCCGCAAGAAAATTCCTGTGTTGTCGCCGCCCTGAGTAAGGTCGCGTCCGTTTAGTCCAAAGGCCAGATTCGAACCATCGTTGTCTACTCCGTCCCAGATGATTTGCCCGCTGCCAACCACGCCCGGAGGTGCGGAATATTGCAGCACGGGCTCGAGACCGAAAGGATTGATACTGACTTCGATCGCGTTGGTGCCAGAATTCAACACGGCAATCACGTCTCGTTCTTGCCCCAGAACTTCCGATTCATCCGGAAACGCTTGTAGCGACGAATCGTCGGAAGGAGCAGGCGGAGTGGCTGTGGTGACTTGCGTTGTTTCAAAACTATCAATCTGCAATCCAGGCTGTCCGGGACGAATCACAGGGCTGACCATTTCTTCCAATGTCGCTCCGCCAAACGACTGCGAGGGCTGAAGTACAAAGTAGCCCGCTTCAGGATCCAGATCTTCAAAACAGTAGACGCCGTCGGTATCAGTCAGTTCGTCGCCCGACGCTTGTATGTCGTCGGTGCCGGGTTCGAAAATCCCATCTCCGTCATCCATGAACAGTCGCACGGTGATCGCGGGCATCGTTTCGCCTGCCGATGGCACGCCATCTCCGTTCACATCCTGAAAGGCCGTTCCGGTGATAGACGGAGTCAGCGTACCAGCCGACGCGAGAACTCGACGATCTTCCAACTGTTCATAGTTCAAGCCAAGAACACGACGCGAGCTTGTCGTAGAATTCGTTCTTCCAAATGGTGTTCGCATACATCCGCATCCTTGTGAATTCGCTAGTACAAACCGTGCTAGCGACGATCTTTGTTGAATCCGCCGCGCAGCTTCATTATCGGCGTCACGCCTGGCAAACTTTGCCGAATATGCTGAATCTTGCTTGGCCAACCACGACGAGATTCGAGAATTGACTGTATCTTTCCTGTGATCAGGCCGACGTCATCGACGCGCTGGGCGGGGCACATCAGACGTCAACATGCCGGAGGTCTAGATGTCTGCTTCGAACCGTTTTGGAGGTGGACAGCGGCCTGCGAATTCGTTTGCCCGATTCGCAACTTCCAATCACAATGGAACGACCCAGCCTTTGCTGTCACCGAGAAGTTCATTGGCGGTAAGAAAAAACAGCCAAGAAACGCTCGAGTGGCGGTGTGCCGGCATTTCAAAAAGTGTGGCTTTTAGTGGTTGGCGAACAAGCATTCCCTGATAAGTTCTGGTTTGCCGTGGGGGCATGTCAATTTAGGAAGACCAGGAAGGATGACCGGCAGGCATGTGGGTGCGCACGAATTCAATTCGAACTGAGGTTCATTTCTTTTGTAGTTTCTAGTCTATACCTAGAAGGTGATGGTTTCATGCCAAAGCAATTATCAAACTCCAGGTCGTATCGTCGATTCAGACGTTCATTGTGTCTATGGATAGGGCTGATGACTGGGGCCAACGCCTTCGCGGTCGACTACTTAGTCGAATCGTTCGACGGAACGGGAGAAAACACGTCAAGTAACGGAAGTTATATTGGTCTGGATCTACCGGACTGGAGCATACAAGGAGATCCAACTTTCGCCGATGGTTCACTGGTGTTCATAAACGAGACGGAAGAGGGTGACGAATTTGGACGAAAGGGTTTCGCACTACGGAGCGTTGGTGACTTCGGTAGCTTCTCGACAATCCTGGATTTAACGCATCTCGACGTAGGTTCGTTTGACAGTGAAACGGAAAACATCAACGCAAACAGTAGTCTATTTTTCCTGCTTCGATTCGGACGGGGAATCGAGAATACCATCGCATTCGGAATTCACGAATATAGCAACTTGCCACATCTGGACGACGACATCGAATGGAACATGTCAATATCGTTGGGTGGGAGACAAAACTTTGTGACTATCCCTCGCGGCGACCAAATACAAATAGGCATTGACTTTGATGCAAACACAAACCAAGCGCAGGTTTGGTATGACCAAGACGGTCCGCAAGGTGAGCCTCGCACTTATTTTCGAAGTGGAACACTTCGGCCATCGCCCGAAGGCGACATGACCGTAGAGATGTCGTTTGGCGCCGTGGATGGAGGCATTGCAAATGGCGGACTGGCGGCATGGTCGATTTGGCCGCATTCGGTGACAGGCGACTTCGATGGCGATGGCGTTCTTGGAGTTAGCGACGTCGATCTACTGGTGCGAGGATTTGAATCGTCTAGCTTCCTTTTGGACCTCAACTCGAGCGACCACGTGGACGACGACGATCTCGACTACTGGATTCATGAATTGGCCAATACCTACTTTGGAGACTCTAACTTGGACGGAGAATTTAACAGCGCGGACTTGGTCAATGTCTTTGTCGCGGGTGAATACGAAGATGCGATCGCAGGAAATTCCACTTGGGCGACCGGCGATTGGTCGGGCAATGGCGAATTCGATAGTGCCGATTTGGTTCTGGCATTTCAGGATGGCGGTTATGAACTGGGGCCTCGCGAAGCGGTTCGCAGCGTGCCTGAACCAGATGCACCTGGCGTGGCAGTTGCGTTTGGATTTCTAATCGGTTGGCTGCTGCGACGCCGGCGGTTCGTGGCATAGCACTAAGAAAACGCAGAGGCGCGGAGTTGCTCAGAGGACATGATTCACAAGAGTTCTCTGCGATTCTCGGCGCCTCAGCGTTTTATTCTCTTTCCGGTCTTGGCGGACGAAATTGTCGGACAGTCGCAAAGCGTCGAGTACAGCTTGGTTCATGTTTCCCATCATTCGCGAAGTTCACGTTGGAACAGTAGGGACCAGCCACAAAGCGTCTGTGTCCCCAGTGGTGTCTCGAAGAAACACGATGGTTGGCATTCTGTACTTGTTTTCTCGTGTCTTCCCTTCGTGCTCTTCGTGTCCTTCGTGGTTCTACATTGGATCGAGAAGATCGCAAGCAACGTCGAAACACAACGCGTCCATCCATGTCGAACGTGAATGCAAGGGTATCTTCTGTTTCTTCACCACGAAGGACACGAAGAAACACGAAGATTGCCACATTCGTTCGACCTGACAAGCACTTTCAATTAGGATGCCACTTATAGAACAACCGTGACCACCCACGAAACGCCTGTGTCCCCGGTATCCCCCCCTGACTCACAAGAGTTCTCTGCGATTCTCGGCGCCTCGGCGTTTTATTCTCTGTCCGGTCTTGGCGGACGAAATTGTCGGACAGTCGCAAAGCGTCGAGTACACCTTGGTTCATGTTTCCCATCATTCGCGAAGTTCACGTTGGAACAGTAGGGACCAGCCACAATGCATCTGTGTCCCCAGTGGTGTCTCGAAGAAACACGATGGTTGGCATTCTGTACTTGTTTTCTCGTGTCTTCCCTTCGTGCTCTTCGTGTCCTTCGTGGTTTCTACATTCGATCGAGAAGATCGCAAGCAACGTCGAAACACAACGCGTCCATCCATGTCGAACGTGAATGCAAGGGTATCTTCTGTTTCTTCACCACGAAGGACACGAAGAAACACGAAGATTGCCACATTCGTTCGACCTGACAAGCACTTTCAATTAGGATGCCACTTATAGAACAACCGTGACCACCCACGAAACGCCTGTGTCCCCGGTATCCCCCCCTGACTCACAAGAGTTCTCTGCGATTCTCGGCGCCTCGGCGTTTTATTCTCTGTCCGGTCTTGGCGGACGAAATTGTCGGACAGTCGCAAAGCGTCGAGTACAGCTTGGTTCATGTTTCCCATCATTCGC
>JAGQOZ010000948.1 GCA_020426955.1 Planctomycetales bacterium | reverse complement strand
TAGCTGGCAAGCGATGGCTCGGATTCGAGGAACCAACGCCGACGGAAATACCATTGCGGCCAAACGCTACTTGGGCATCAACACCAAGGGGTCCATCATTCGCAGCACCGACGAACACTTGGTGGTCACCATTGGCTTAGAAGATGTGTTGGTCGTCCACACGTCCGATGCCACGCTGGTAGCCAAGAAAAGTGACGAAGAAGCGGTCCGAGATGTAGTGTCACAACTACAAGAGAAAAAATGGAACGCGTATTTGTAAGCGATTGTTGTCGATAAAGACTTGGAATGCAATCATGAGCGAATTGTTCCCAATACACGGTCGCTTGGCCGGAATTGATTATGGAACGGTACGGATTGGCATTGCCATTTCGGACGTTGGCCAACAAATGGCCAGTCCGCTGGACAATTACACTCGTTCCGGCGAACAAGCCGACGTCCGTCGCTTTCAGCGTTTAGTTCGCGAAGAAGACATCCGCGGATTTGTTGTCGGATTGCCACTGCACATGAACGGCGATGAAAGCGTAAAGAGCCAGGAAGCCAGGCAATTCGGCGCGTGGCTGGAATCGATTTCCGAACTTCCCGTGATCTTCTTTGACGAACGCATGACCAGTGCGGAAGCCGAGGCATTGCTGTTGGATGTGGATATGAGTCGAGCGAAGCGGAAGAAGCGGCTAGACAAACTGGCAGCTCAAATCATTCTGACCAACTTCTTGCAAGCTCGCGCCGACGGTCGTTGGCCTGCAGATGGCGGCATCAACTGACGCAATTCCCTGGCTATGATTCGATCAAGCGGTTGGTTGCGGTATCGGGAAAGACAACCCACGGCTTGAATTTCTTCGCTTCTTCAAATTCCATGGACGCGTAAGAAATCACGATGATGATGTCGCCCACGTGCGCCTTTCGCGCCGCCGGACCATTCAGGCAGACCGTTCCCGAGCCTCGTTCGCCCAGAATGACGTACGTTTCCAGTCGTTCGCCATTGTTGACGTTCACCACCTGGACTCGTTCACCTTCGATCAGATTCGCGGCATCCACCAGGTCTTGGTCTAAGGTGATACTGCCCACGTAGTTCAGATCTGCTTCCGTGACGGTGACGCGGTGAATTTTGGATTTGAGAATTTGTACGAACATCAGCAACGAGCCGGTAGCATGACAGAAACGAAATGATCGGACGACTCCGTCGTTTTGAAACCGATCAAGAGATTCGTTCCGATGCTATTATTTGCTGGCCACAACCGAAGTCTGCACTTTTTGCATCGCTTGGTCTATCCAAGCTTTGACCACCGTTGCGGGCAAGGCATAGCTGGCAATACGTTCAGCTCGAGCAATATTCACGCCGACGACATTGCCTTGCAGATCGACAATCGGGCCGCCGCAGTATTCGGGAAGCAAGAAGGTGTCGTGCTGCAGAACGGAACCAAATCCAGATCGGCGAAAACTAAGACGTCCGCCCAAATAGCTTTGGAAGTCTCCATTGTCCACGTCCAAGTCAGATCGTCTACCCAGGGTTGCCACCAATTCTCTTTCCTGTTCGTCTCGAACTACTCTTAATCGAACCACCTCTCCAGGCAACATTTGACTGACCGACGAAATGACCATGTCCAACGAATCGACCGGACGGCTATTCATCGCCACAATTTGATCACCAATTTCGACACCTGCTTTTTCTGCCGCGCTACCATCCACTACTTCCGTAACACGAGGGCCTCGATCTGTGCGAGCCATCATAATGCCCAGCACTCCATCCGATTCCACTTGGTGAGTATTCAGGCTAAGAACGCCAATGGCCAGCGGTTTGGTGCCATGACCGGGAGTCGCCAGAATGCTGCCCAAGCTCAATTCGCCACTGGCGTCCCATTTGACTGGAACCAAATTGCTGGCGCGAACTCGCAGCAAGGCCAAATCGGTATTTCGATCTGCCTCCATCACTTTCGCTCGT
>JAGQOZ010000947.1 GCA_020426955.1 Planctomycetales bacterium | reverse complement strand
CAAGACTGTCAGCAACCGACGTTTGCGAACAATCCCGTGGTCAAACGGCAAGGCAATTCGGCCCGTTTGGCGTCGCCAGATCCAGATGCCTAGTGCCAGCGGAAGAACCAGTGCCAACAGCAGCCATGGTCGAGCGAACGGTAGGAAGTCAGCAGGTGTTGGCATGGTTCGTTCGGCTTTCTTACTGCGCGTGTTCGTATGGTTTTAACAGTTCGGTCACATCCATTTGCGAATCCGGATCGGGGCGATGCAACCAGTCTTCTAACTGTCGCAGTAGCGTTCCGGCCGTTTCGTGATGTCGCAACGTCTTGATGGCTTCCGTCGGAGAAGCGGCTTCCACGTTCAGTTTTTGCTGCCAGTAGCCTAGCAGCAACCGCTCCAGTTCCGCTCGTTGCTCTGGCGGCAATTCTCCTTGCTGTGCCGCTTCCACCAAAGGCCGAATCCGTTGGGCAAACGAAAGCGGTGCCACGATTTCCTGGGACACGTGTTGATGTTTCTTGCGTCCCACCAACAGAATTGCCAGCAACCCGATTAGCCACAACACACCGCCCACGATTAACAAAAGTTGGTAACCACCCAGCCTTGGTCCCGGCAGATTACTAAGTGCATTGGGTGTCACTTGTCCCGGCGGCAAGACCGATTGAATGTGAATGGGAACTCGAGGCAAATCGTCTGTGGAAGAACCGTCGGCGCGAACCAAATAGTCACACAAATTGTATTCGCCCGGATCCAGCCCATAGAACGAAAGGTCGTAACGAGTTGCCGAACCGTGCTGATAGGTGCGAATGATACGCACGACTATCGGCTGTGAATCATCGTCCAGTGGCTTGGGCTGCAGTTGGCTGCCCGGCAGAATCAAATCACGAATCTCTGTTTCCACTCCGACGGTGGCCTTCGAGATAGTCGTGTTTTGGCTCGTTTCCTTGGTGGAGTGTTCCTGAGCCGTGACGTTGCCCAAAAGCATAAAAAGCAACAAGACCAAACTACGCCGGACAAATTGTGGTTTGCTAACGTGCATCATCGTGCTCCTCGGCCTAGCAGATTCCGATCTTGAAAGAAGCGACGCAAAATGTGCGAGTAAGCTTGGTCGGTTTGGATTTCCACGTGATCGATGTTGGCCTTCTTCAATTCGTTGGCAACGTGTCCTTGGTCCAACCAAGACTGTCGGCCATGCGTCACAAACGCTCGACCCGTTTCTGCTTCACGAGCTCGAAAAAAGCCTGCTCCTTTCAAACCAGATTCCGCCGGGTCGCGAAATTGAATCACCACGCAATCATGTTGTTGTCCCAAGCGTTTGAGTGCCGGCAACGCGGCCGGTTCGTGCATATCGCTCAGCACCATGATTAACGCTCGCGCATGCAGGCTGGGTACCAATTCCGTAATCCGACGTGCCAGCGACGTGGTTTCGTCATAACGAAATCGTCGCAGACCGTGCAGCCACTGCATCACTTGCGACTTGGAAAGACTGGGACGAATGTGTACGTTTCTTTCGCCCACACCCATCACACCCACCGGGCTCACTCGATCCAAGCATGCCAACGCCAAGCCGCCGGCGACGAACAAGGCGTGTTCGTACTTGGTTCGCTTGACGGAACTGATCATCATGCTGGCTGACGTGTCAATCAGCAAATAAGCGGGCAAACGTTTGGGCGTTTCGTATTCTTTGATGAACACTCGGCCCGTCCGCGCGGTCACTCGCCAATCAATGGCCTTGATCGGATCACCTGCCACATAGGGGCGAGACTGCACGTACTCGAGGCCCGATCCCAAAAAGGGCGAACGGTCCGTTCCGTAGCTTAAGCTGTCTGCTAAACGCTTGACGGCAATCATGAATTGCCGCGAATCCAGCGTGTCAGTTGATTCCAGAAAACCTTCCATGAAGAATTACACCGCCACCTTTCCGTTGCTACTTGCACCCAATGCGGTCAGCATTTGACGAAGTACACTCGGAG
>JAGQOZ010000946.1 GCA_020426955.1 Planctomycetales bacterium | reverse complement strand
GCACCAAATGACGACATCAATGCTTCTGGTAAACCCAACGGTTGCAAGCAACCGGGGCTACCCTGCTCGCAACCGTTGGGCATCTCGGATACCGTTGTTCGACGTCGCGTCACGCCGCTGTTTGACCTTGGCGAAAATTATGGCTCATCAACCGCATCAAATCACTGCATCAATGCTTCTCGCAAACCCAACGGTTGCGAGCAACCGGGGCTGCCCTGCTTGACGAGAAAACGTACAGGCCCTTTGGAAACAATCGCTTGCGCTTACTGAACTGACTGAAAGCGGTCCAAACCAGCCTGCCAGCTTTAATCTCGCAGCGCGTAGCGGCAGATACAGTAGAACGCCGAAATGGCGTCTTTGATGCCGATTTTCTTGCCTTCCTGCCAGTCACGAGCGACATAGCGGATGGGCAATTCGACCACGCGGAGACCTCGCCGAGCGATCTTGGCGGTCACTTCCGGTTCGAACCCAAAGCGATTTTGGCGAACGGGAATCTGTCGAATCACGTCACCGTCAAAGACCTTGTAGCACGTTTCCATATCGGTTAGGCCCAGACCCGTTGTCAAGTTGGAACACCACGTCAGCACTTTGTTCCCCAAGCGATGAATGAACGACGAATTTTCATGCTGTTCCGCCAGAAAACGTGAACCATAAACCACGTCCGCTCGGTTTTCAACAATCGGCTGGATCAAACCGGGGATGTCTCTTGGATCATATTCCAAATCCGCGTCTTGCACCAAAACGACGTCACCCGTCGTGTGTTCAAATCCGGTTCGCAAAGCCGCACCCTTCCCTGAATTTTGCGCCTTCAAGATGACTTTGACGTTGGGAAGCTTGGCCAGTTCGTGCAGTTGTTCAATGGTGCCGTCCGTGCTGCCGTCGTCCACCATGACGATTTCTGTGTTCAGCGGAATGGACAGCAAGCGAGCCGTAATTTTTCGCAGTGTGTTTACTTCGTTGAAGATAGGAACCACGATCGAAACCAGCGTATCGGTTTCCGGCAACGTTGCGGGAACGCTGGGTGAATACTGGTCGTCTTCGTTTAGCTGTTTGGCCAGTTGATCCAGTTCGTTTAGGGTCTGCCGAACTCGATCTTCTGCCGTTAGTCCGGCTGAACCCATCGCGGGCGAATCTATCGCGGGCGAAGACGCTGCAGGTGAAGCAATCGCAGAGACGGTATCGATTAGTTTATTGTGCGCATTCATTGCGAAGAACCTTGTTGGTTAGTCATCAAGGGTTGGCTGACGTAATGCAGGGAAGATTCCGGTGAAGCAGGAAACAGCGTGCGGCCGGATTCGTGTTGGTCGGCGGAATAGCGAGCGGCCAAGGGAACAAACGTGGCCAGTTCTGGATTGTCAAAACGATCTCGTCGGCCCCACACTTCGGCCGTGGAATCTTGATAAAGTCGAACCCAGTCTGCTTCCATCTGGCTCATCACTGCCACCGAATGCGGCTTGGATCTCGAGATCAAAGCCAAGTCGGGTGATTCAAAACGTAGGACTCGGCGCGCATCAGCAGGTGGCGAATTGGGGCCTCGATAACGTTTGTTCGCATCGCCTGGTCCGATCAAAAAGTCAAAGTGCATATCGACTACTTCTTGCGGATAACAAGTGCGAAAGCGACCGTCAAACGCCACTAGGTTCTTGATCGGTTTGCCGTTGGCATCGACGGCTTCTTCGGCAGATCGAGCGCCCGTGACCGCCAAGACGTATTGAGCCCATTCGGCCGAAACCACCACTTTTCCATAGACGTCATGCTGCTGCATGTACTGAAGCGCCGAAACCGGAAACATGGTTCGATCGACCCACACGCCTTGGAAACGAGGCAACGCTTTGAACGTGAAAACCACGGCCAGAAATGCGCCAGTAAAGCCCAGCGTGCGAGCCAACCGAGCTTGTTTATTTTTCGGTATCAACGACAACGGCACGCTCCATCCCAACTGACGAAACGCGTTAGTCACA
>JAGQOZ010000945.1 GCA_020426955.1 Planctomycetales bacterium | reverse complement strand
TGTGCAGTTGCTCCGTCTGCCCAGGTTTCATCGCCAAGGAGCGCACGGCGATTGAAGCTACGACGGATCGCGGGAGCCGGATGAATGACAGCGTCTCGAACAACACAAATCGATGTTCAGATCGTTTCAAAACAGAAACCGAT
This sequence comes from Planctomycetales bacterium, assembly GCA_020426955.1. Lineage (GTDB taxonomy): Bacteria > Planctomycetota > Planctomycetia > Pirellulales > Pirellulaceae > JAGQOZ01. The sequence continues at coordinate 1,820 of JAGQOZ010000945.1, read as the reverse complement.
CTCTTCGCCGCTGCGCCACTTCGAGGATGCAGCCTCAATCGTTGCTCGAACAACTGTCGCATCCGAATCAATCCCAAAATCCGCCGGAACCGAACCACCGTCAAATCGCCATTCCCAGGGTGACAACCCGTTGCCCCTTCGGTAAACTGCTCCGCAGCGGATCCATTATCGTGATGAATCCCGCAAGCAAACAACCGAGCCGCAAGCACTCGCCAAGCGGCAAAGTTCAACGCTCGATCTATACACCAGCATCCTGCGTTGCATAGATCGCAAGTCGTTATACTACCTGGGGTGTTGCATCGGCTTCGCACGCCAGCCTCTGGCTTTGACGCATAGCGGGTTCCGGTGCGAATTGCATTGAAGAGGTTGTGATCCGTTCTTACAAGAAATCGCCAAGAATTGTTCGGAACAGGCGAACAGAAATTGTTTCACACACTAATTCATTGGATGATCTAGAATGAGCGAATGTTATTGCTGTGGTAACGATGTCGAGTGTCTTGTGCAAGAATGCGGAATCTGCGATTGGCCCATTGGCAAACGGGTCTGCCGCGAGAAACGTTGCAGCCCCATATCCAACGCGATATGGAAACTCTTTTTCGTTGCCGCTCTTGTCGTGTCCACCGCGGTAGTGGCGTGGCAATTGTTAGCTTGACCCTGTTGGACATCGAATGATTGCAGCGATCCAAGCTGGTCAATAGCCTTATTCGCAGGGTAACCATAGTGGATTAGAAAATCGCGAAGCCGAGTTCTAATCTCTTGTTCAAGGAGCCCGGAACGATGTTCGGGCTTTTCTTTTGCGTGACTTGGTGGATGGAATATCAGAGCACTACTTTCAGTGGGGTGTCGGCTGGCATTCGGTCGCTTTGGGACGAGTTCTTCCGAGTGAGCGGGGATCGGTAATGGGCTCAGTTGTGAGTGGATTCGCGACGAGGCAGCGGGGCGGGCGTTGATGACAGACGCCATTCCAGCGGCGGTGGTTGGATGCGGATGAAGCATTCGAACTGCAATGGATGATCGAAGACCGGACAGCGAAGACCGTTGTCTGGTACACGAGTCAGCACCGGCGGCGACCATTGTTCGAGACTAGATGCGGCCCGTTGGATTCAAGTGATTTCAGAATGGCCACACGACCCAGCCGTGATGCCGCGTCTACTGGCTTTTATCAGCAGACCACCATCAGAAAACGTCAGGCGTTGACTGAGAAGCAGCGTGGTGGCGAATGGGATTGCAATATGTGAATATCGGTCTTCGCAACATGTTTGCTTTCTGAGATCAGGCGGCAGTCATCGCGAAGAAGCTGGCCGTTCAAGCGGACTCCGGTTGCGAAGAATTTCGAAACTCCCGGGATCCACAACGCAAGTTGTATCCACAGTGCCATCCGGTATCAGCGGCGCGTATATTGCGTTCGTAGTCTCCCATGCCTCTGAGTATGTCCGAGGCTGATAACCTGAAGCTGAACCAGAGCTGTTTCGTGCCAGCATTGGGACAGCACAGGGAAATCATTCAGGGCATGCCCCGGTTCAACGACTTTCAATACAAGAGAAGAATTACTCATGATTCAACGTCTGATTTTGGCAGTGACGGCAACGTTGGCAATTTCCTCTGCAGTTGTCGCTCAGGAAACGCGTGAGGTGTTTGAAGTGGAAATTGATGCAGGCGTGGACGACATCTGGAATGCATTCACAACCACCGAGGGGCTTCAATCATGGGTTGCACCACTTGCCGACATAAACTTCAAAGTAGGTGGGAAGTGGAGGGCCAACTACAGTGAGAACGGTGAACTTGGCGATGAGAATACAATTGAAAACACAATTCTTTGT
>JAGQOZ010000944.1 GCA_020426955.1 Planctomycetales bacterium | reverse complement strand
GTTGGTTTGGTCCCAGATGCGTCCGTTATCGAAGTCACGGCCGTCGTAGCGCAGGTCCATTTGTTGATCGATTTCCACCCAGCGAATTCCCGCAAACGTCGCTACCGAAGCAAAACGATTTTGAAAGACAAAGCGTTCGGCGGTCAAATCAAATGTCTTATAGTCAATACTGCCAAAGGCCGTGGCTGTTTCCGCTTCGTCGCTGGTGCCGGACGGATGGCTGCGAGTAGCAAACAATTGGCCCACTCCACCAGGGCGCTCCGCAACGGCGGCCCCGTCCGTATCGAACATGGTAAATGCCGCGCGAATGGTCCAACCCGTTTTGGTCAGATGTGCCATTGCCAATCGGAATCCGGAATCTCGATCAAAATCTAGATTGTGAATTTGGCCCTGTCCCAAAATCAATGAACTACCATCTTCCGTCACAGCATAATCCAGTCCTCGTTGACGAGGCTTCCAATACAAGCCGTCCAACGATGCGGACCAAGTGGGACACGCCAGTGGAGTCACTTCGCAGGAATGGCAGTCAAGGTTCACTCCCGAATTAACCGTGCCGGGCTGAGTTAATCGAGCGACCTGGCCTTCCAAGTATTCGATTCGCCCGTATAAATCACCATTGTCCAGAACCGTGGCCACGGAGTCTTGGCTGGAGGCGTCGGGCGTCCATGCCAACATCGCGCAGAGTGCAGAACAGACGACCAATAACGCTCGTTGGTGACACCCATCAATTTTCGCCATGAACCGAACTCCGTCCCATTCCCTTTGCTACGTTATTAGAAACGCAACAGCACCATCTACGGATTGCCTAAGTGATGTGCCACGCGAGTTGCTTAGTAGTGGTGTCGCGAATGTCAAAGCGAAGACACATTATCGTATGGACTCCATTCGACTTCACTCATCCCATGTCATCAGCGGACTACCGCCATTAACGGTTTTCCACATCGTTTCTTTCTTAGTGACAGCAAAAAGATGAATCACTTTGTGCAATCGTTTATCTAGCCACCAAATTCGCCAATCAAAATATCTTGCCAAACAACGGCTGCCGACCATTGTCCCCACTGCGTAACATCGAACCGGCTTCCGTCTGAAACACCTACGAACCATGCTCCCGCACTGTTACGCAAGACAAGATCATCACTGCCATCCGAATTCATGTCGCCCACGGTGACGACCAGCCAGCCAACCGCCGAAGCCAACGACGCCCAGTTTTGATTGACAAACGAAGTACCGGTCGACTTGGCCAACCAGACTCCCGCGCCGGCTCGTCCCAAGATGTCGTCCTTGCCATCGCCGTCGAAATCGCCCACTTGCACATCCAGCCAAGTGGCTCCCGTCGACCATTGCCCCCAGTGTCGATTCACGAACGCAGTACCGGTTGATTCGGCCAACCACCACGCGCCGTTCGCTCGACCTGCAATATCGTCCAGTCCGTCGCCGTTGAAGTCGCCGACGTTGACGTCCACCCAGGTGATCGCCGTGGACCATTGTCCCCAGCGTTCGTTCAAGAATTGAGTGCCGTCGGATTTGGCCACCCACCACGCTCCACCGGCACGTCCGACAATGTCGTCGTTGCCATCTCCGTTGACATCGGCAATCTGAACGAATTCCCACGTCACGGCGTTTGACCAGCGGCCGAACTTTTGGTTCGTAAAGCCGCTTCCGTTGGAAACGGCGACCCACCAATCCGCACCCGCTCGACCGACCACGTCGTACAGCCCGTCGCCATTCACGTCCGCCGACATCACCATGGTCCAATTGACTGCCGTAGACCAACCGCCCCAAGTCTCGGTGGCGTAGTTGCCGTTATTCGAACGGTAGACGTACCACGTTCCATCACCACGTCCTACCAAATCGTCCAGCCCGTCTCCGTCAACGTCAGCGACGTGAACGTCTTGCCAAGTCACATTCGGCCAATTACCGAGTTTCTCATTTGCGAAGCTGTCGCCATCGGAAACGGCCAGCCAGACTTGTGTGCCTGTGCGAC
>JAGQOZ010000943.1 GCA_020426955.1 Planctomycetales bacterium | reverse complement strand
TGAAATTCGTTCGCGACGGAATCGACCATGAACGGAATGACCTGTTGAAAACCTCGTGCTTTCATCGTCGTTCGCAACGCCGAATCTTCTAACAGCTGTTCGATAGCCTGAGTCCACGCATCGACGTCGGTTTCAGAAAGAATTTTTCCGGCTTGCCCTACCACAAACGGGATCTCGCCGCTGTCACTGGCAATCACCGGAACGCCGGACGCAAACGCTTCTACCAACATACGACCGAACTGCTCCTTCCAGTTGCGTCGAGTTTGACTGGGGGCCAGCAACAAATCCATGGCGCCCATCAGACGAGGCACTTCGCTATGTTCTGCCAAGATGATGCGCAAGTTGATTTTCTGTTCCGCAGCCCAACTGCGTAGCTTCGCTTCGTACGGTCCGCTGCCCAACACCAACAAGCTCCAGTCGCGATTTTTGGTTGCCGACAATGCCTGCATCATCACGTCCAATCCCTTGCTTTCGGTCAAACGCCCCACGTACCCAATAACAGTGCCGTCTAGCTTCAATTCGTCTCGAACTAAGTGGCGCTCATCTTCGTCCAAAGGTCGAAACTGCTCCGTATCCACCGCCAACGGAATGACTCGACCCGTCGTTTCCGGAAACCGCTTTTTCAGCATTGTCTGGTAAACCAATTGACCACCGGCAATCCACGAATGGCAATTGGAAACGGACTTGCGTTCAAAATAATTGAACGGAGGCGGATAGTGTTTCGCTTTATTTTGAAACGTCCAGAAACAGTATCGAGTGCCGGCGGTACGAGCCATCTGGCTGATCTGGTAGCCAGCATACACATACGGTTCCTCCCACACGTGCACGATGTCAAAATGTTCGTTGCGAATCAAATGCTGCAACGCCGACGTGTCGTAACGCATCAAGTGACGAACTCCCAGATCCAACACCGGGACACCCACTACGCGGATGGTCGAATCTGCTGGTTCCGGATCAATGAAGACGTGTCGCAAATCTCCTTTGAACGAAATCGGAGCCACCACCGTGACTTCGAAGGCAGGGTCCTTCGCCACACACCGCATGGTCGCTCGGTTCATCCCAATGGAATAGGAATGGCCAATCGTGAGAATTCGAAGTGGACGATTCATACGTTCCCTTTTTCTATTTTGAAAATTCGGCTAAGCGACAACCGACCGCTTCGCTCCGCACCACGTTTGAAAACGGAGTCCCCATAATCGGCGTTCGTGCGTTGCCAAGCACAACCACCAAGCGGCCAACAAGAACACTAAACTGAACGTTGCCGTGCTGCCGAACCATGCCAGCCAATTCGCCGGCGGATACTTGACCGCTACCAAGCGAACGACGACCACACTAACTGACATTAACACGCTGGGACCGGCCACGGCGTAAGCCAACGAATTGCGAGACAGCCGAAGTTCGCGTTTTAAGACTTGCGGAAGCCACCAAACCGTGACGCTACAAAACCCAACTGCCGTCCCCAAGACCGGTCCCAATAAGCCCAACCATCGGACCAATACCACCGACATCGCCACGTTGATTGCCGTTTGCGTCACGTAGACCGGCACCAGGCATTCGATTCGCCCGATCCCTCGCAGCAACATAGACCACGTGGTAAACAGCGCCAGCAACGTCACGTTAACGGCACAAGTCAGCACAAACCACTGTCCGGCAAACTGGTGCGAACCAACCCACAACTGCACGAATGATTCGCTATAACCAACCAACGGCACCAAGAAAACGCCGCTCAGAATCAGGACCAGGCGAGTAACTTCGATCAGGCGATGATTGAATTCTTGGTGTTGACCAGCGGCATACAGATTGGCGAAACCTGCCCAACTAGCCGACGATACATTTTGCAGCTGGCTTTGAGCTACTTCAAACAGCCTGCAGGTAACGGCAAACATCGCAACCGCCGCTGGCCCCAAGAACATCCCAACCAACAACGCATCCACAGTCAAGCTAAGTCGGCCACAAAGACTCAACACTAACGAAGGACGGTGGTACTGGG
>JAGQOZ010000942.1 GCA_020426955.1 Planctomycetales bacterium | reverse complement strand
TCCTCCATCCAACCGCTCCGACTTCGCCTCTGCCAACTAACGCGGCCTTGCAAACGCAGACGCCGCTGAACGATACGGCAGGACTATCCAGCTTCGGCGGATAAGCACAGTGCCAAGGTGCACTTTCACGATCAAGACAATTCGGACTTGGATTCAAAACTCGCCAGGCAAAAGCTTAGCGAGTTTTTTCGTTTTTTTTTCGCCGCTCCGCCAGACGTTGCTTGGTTGCTCGGCGCCGCTGCAAACATAAGCCGGATGATTGTAGTTGAGTTTGCTCGACCAAAACTTCTTTCCGAAAAAACACAGAAATCGTTACGGCAATTCCGCCCGCATTACGTTTTACCTAAGTGGCGCGAGCTTTCATTCGTGTTGGATGATCGGCGAATTCGATTTTCGGCGGAAGCTAATTTCGGATTTCGCGTCAATGTTTTTTTGTAGCGAAATGCAAAAGGAAAGAGGGTTCCGAGATGTGCAGAACGAGTCTGAGTTCGTCTTCAAAGTTTTTTACGCTGATAGTGGCGACTATGGTCTTTCCCATCGCCGCAAATGCTCAGCTGACAATCGAACCGGTATTTAATCGAATTGAAGGCACCGGGCCGGGGGAAGCATCCGTGGGAACTCGGTTTATTGTCAATCATGAACAAGAACGCTTGGGATTAGGTCCGCTGTGGACGGCTATTCCTAATGAAATCTTTTCATATGTTTCCGGAGATCCGCGTAATCCCGGCCTGGACGGTTTGGCGTTCTTCAACGACACGGACTACAACATCACCGGCTTTGGTTTGGAAATCATTGGCACGGGAACCGATACGGACGATCCGGGCACGATTGTCCGAGGTGCACCGATTGACGCCATGTTTGGTGACGTCGATGGTGATGGCCAGATCCTTTCGGACATCTTTGCGAACCATACGATATCCGCCGATGGGCGAAGGATTGACTTCACTGACGGGCTCATCCAGCCGGGCGAGCGATACAGTGGAATACATCTCGCATCCAGCCCGAATACACCGGAATTTGCGGGCATTGATTCGTGGATTACCGGGACTATTGCCGATTCGGCACTGTGTGCCACGCAAGGCGATCCGGTGGCTCAGTCGCCGTATAATCTGGTCGACGCCTATTGCATTGATCCAATGTTTGGTATCGGAGCGCCAGGTGAAGCGTCCAGCGTAACCAGCGCTGGCGTTTTTCCGGCCAATGCCGATGGCGTGTTGGACCTGTTTGTGATTTGGGAGCCCAGCGAAATTGATGTGGCCGATGGCGAAGCCTTTACTTATTCATCTCAGCTAACTTGGGGTAGTGACAAACCGGATGCGGTCCTGAAGGAATGGGCGGGCAATTTCAATGGGGATCCCGTTACCTACATGATTACCAATACGGCAGATTCGGATCCGGCAGAACTGGTTCGCACTGATTCTTCGTTCGCCATCAACGAACGAACGTTTGACGCGTCTCAATTCCCCGGCGCGGTCGGTCGATATCACGTTCAGATTTCTGGATTGGAACCGGGCGAATTAGTGACGTTTCGCAAACTCGGTACGGGTGGCCACGTGGTGCCCGAACCAAATCAATTCGGAGCGACCCTATGCGGCTTGACGGGCCTGCTGTTGCTGCGCCGCCGCAACAGACTTGATCGATAGGGTGGTTGCGCTGTTGGGTGCGAACCAAGGTTTCATCGTGGCAACGATGACATGTCCGCATTGCCACGCGGACATGATCTACAACCGCTACGCGAACAATTCTCGCAGCGGTTCTGCGGCGTAGATGGGACGAGGCCGATTGAGGGTATCTTGCAGGACGGCGTCCTGTGAAACGCCCAAGGCGTGATAGATGGTGGCGACCAATTGATGTGGCGAAACGGGTGATTCAGTGGGATGAGCCGCATGTCTGTCGCTCTGGCCGTAAACAACTCCACCTTGAATCCCGCCGCCGGCCAACAGGCCGCTGTAGCAATGTGGCCAATGCTCTCGTCCCGCATTTCCCGGCGTAAT
>JAGQOZ010000941.1 GCA_020426955.1 Planctomycetales bacterium | reverse complement strand
CGAGTCGGAGTGATAAGACACGAATCAAACTTTTTGTTCGGGCCGTCGATACGTTCGGTTCAGACTCTTCAATTCTCGACGCCGTTGATCAGGCCGGATAGCATCTTGGATATTTGTTCCAAATTCGATTTTAGTTCAGCATGCCATTTGTCTTTGATAAGGGTACGGCGGCGAGCAAGTTCAAGTATCGGGAGTTGCGAACCCGACGGCTCGTTGTGCTATGCGCGCTTGGGGCGTGGCTTGCCCGTTCGTCGGATTTCGTCGACTAGCCCGGATAGATCATGATCCAGATGCAACCGGACATTGGATTCCTTGAGTACGTCTCTGACGATGGGAATAGACGGATCTGACACACTGGCGAATCGCCCAATCACGTTAAACCTTAGTTGCCCATATTCATCGTCAGGATGGTCCTGAAGAATCTTACCTTCCATTGAGTACTTCAACGCGCGATTGAAATTAACCTCTTCCTTGTCCGCAGGAAAAACAACCGGCTGAAGTAAGTGGAACGCTCCATTTTGAAAAGCAAATGGAATCTTCGTCTCGCGATCCAAAATCGGTACTGATATCGAAACGTTGGTTTCGATGAAATCCGCAACTTTGCCGGCCTCGAAACGAGCTTGCAATGACTTGGGGAACGACTCGCGATTGCGTTGCTTAGCCCTGCCACCGACTAACTGATCAAATAGCTGAGTCAGCGTCTCTTGGCATTCGCGAACCTTTACGAACGCTGGTTCGGTTAGCTGAATCTGATTGCCTCGAGTGTCAATAAACTTCTGAAACGATTCTAGCGTGGTTAGTCGCCTATGTTCAGCCTCGATCCGAGCGGTAAAGCTTTTCTTGAATTCGCTCAACAGTTTTGCATCATCACCTGTTGTTCCGAAGAAATGGCGAACACGTTCGTTGTCGGCGACCATGCGAGTTTGCAGAAATGCGCGTTCCGGAACGAGTAAAACAACGCCAATGTTGACCGTCTCCCGCCGAACGAGATCGGGGCAATACTGAACAATGCTGTAATGTCCTTTAACTGGATTCATGATTTACCTCCATCAGAGAGGTCTATAGTAAGTTGGGGCGGATCAAACAATCTGGATTCGATCGTTTCGGCAACAAAGCTCGCTCGCTGGAACAAATAGCTAGCAAGGGCCAACCGGACGGGTGAATCCAAATGCCACTGATGCGGGACTAGTCCCACAGCATCCTCCATCTGTGACCGCGACACACCGCCGAGAATGCTAGCATAGTGTCGGACCGCGTCTCGGGATAATTTCTTCCGAAACTCTGGAAACAACCCGAAGACGTCCTCGTCCTTGATGTTGGCGATTGAACCGACACTAGTGGTCAATTCACCGCCGAATTGGATCGCATGGCTGAAATCCATTACTCGCAAGGACAGTTTCCCTTCTTCGGTACTTTCCTTGCTGAAGAATACATTATCCCAGTTTACTCGGGTCTTGGGTAGATAGTAGCGATCGGTATTGCGTAACCAGGTGTCCACGACAACCAAGCCCGAAATGGCATCGAAATTATCGATCTTGTCCAGCAATCGCTTGTCGCTTCCCCAAACCGAGCCATCTTCTCCCCTAGTCACAAAGGCAGGACCTGGTTCCGCTTTGCCAGCTTTAAAGAACGGCAATTCATCTAAATCAATAACCTCGATCAACGCATAATCGAATGTCGGCAAGCCCAGCATTGCCGACAGATGAGTGCCAAGCAGATCCTTCACCAGTGCATGTGGTCCGTCTGGATTCCCCAGCGCCTTCAAGTAAGCCAATCCAGCATCCGTTCGAACGATCAGAGTTCCCGCGCCACTATTCACATGATTGATGAACTGGGTAACTTCCGTCGGTTGCCAGTTGCTAGAAGAATGCCATGGAAGATTGATCGACATACTGTTTCCTAACTAGTCAATTTCTAGCTTTGGCAGGTTGTTCACAATCTTCATGGTTTCGAGGCTCACGCGGGTCACGCGCTTCAGCAGGTCCACAATGTAGCGCGGGT
>JAGQOZ010000940.1 GCA_020426955.1 Planctomycetales bacterium | reverse complement strand
CGCCGTCGGACCAGTTTGAATTGCCGACAAGCGAATCTTCGTATTCACCCGCTTGGAAGGTGATGACCAAGTCTTGACTGTTGAACGTGCCATCCAGATTCGAATCGCCGTAGGTGGAATTGGCAATCTGGAAGATCCAATACTGGCGATCGGCTAGATCCAGTTGACCGTCATTCGCCATGTCGTAACGTTCGTCCGGCACCCCCTTGGCAATCGCCGCGTCCAAACGGTTGATGTCCGTCACATCAAACTGGCCGTTGTCGTTGAAGTCACCGTGTTCTGGATCCAAACGCCGAGCGAGCACAATACGGTTCACCCCATCATCAAACTTGCCGTTGAAAACAATGTCTCCGCGAGCGTTGGACGATGAAAGTCCCAATCGCGTTAGCGTGCCGAGGCCCGGAAGTTCAGCGTCATTGTGTAAAATCAGCTGATCGTTGAACGAAATGCCATTGCTGGGTGACGATCCATCGGTACTTGTAAGCCTGAAACGAACAACTGCGTTTCCGTCGTTGGTGATTGTTGGTATGCCAAGGTTGTACATCGACTGCCCGTGCCAATCTATTGACCTCGACACGATCAATTCCTCGTTCAGATAGATTCCTTGTGTTTCAACATTGGCTGCGTCCCCGGCCGAATAAACAGCTTCGCCGAAATCGTTGACTCCAAATAGCAAGCTACCGACGTTTACGAATCCGTTGATAGGAAGCCCGGTTCCGGCAAGAATCTGGTTATCGACAGCAATGACACTTCCTCGCATCAATGGATCGTAATCGTCATCATCGTCTGAAGGTCCGTAGTAAATCTGCATTGCCGACCTTTGGCCATCAGGGCTAATGAGCAAACGTACCTCTCGAGATTCAATTCCCGCAACAATATCACCTCGCGCCAAAACGATGCGATCTCTAGTAAAAAGGCCGTATTCACCGTCGATTGAGCCATTAATGACCGTTTCGCCGTTTTCCAATTGATAGTACGAGATGCCACACGAACGCACATATCGTCCGCCAACTCTGTAGTCGCCCACAGACAAGATGCTTCGTTCCCTAGCCAAGTAATTGATGTCATCACATTCGGCGTGCGAAACGATACCTTGTTCGTCAATCGTGAACGATTGGAAACGAATGTTTACGCCGTCGATTTCTTCGCCTTGCCGAACAACAATTCGTTCGGAACCATCTGCATTTCGAACAACCAAATTCGAACCGGCAACAAATGCCAAATCACCTCGGCGATTGATTCTGGGCGGTGTACCGTCCGTGAAGTCCATGTAGACTGGTGAACCGAAAACCAGATCTCCACCTTGATACAGCGTTTCAAATTCATAGCGAGCGGCGAAGCAACTTGGCGTTAGTAGGACCACAGCGACGGTTAGAAAGTAGAATTTCATACCTAAAAACCTCCACGAAAAAAGGAATGGTCTCGGCAAGCTACACCCCATGACACACCTGGCTGTTCTTCACTACTTTCGAACACGATACGCACACCCCGACATGGTGGTTATAGTCACCAGCTGGAATCGAGTCCATGTTCTGGCGCGAAGAAATTCGAAACGCAAAGTACCACACAAAACGTTCTATTCGACCGAAACGGATGCCACTTTAGGCTCTTTCTGTGTTCGTTCTAACGCCCCCGCTAATTGTTGGTGCGATCTGGATCGGCCCAGGTAGATGATGGTGCCGTGGCGGTCAATCACTTGCGAACAGGGCCAGGAGTCGCACCAGCGGCTGTGGATTTGGCGGTCCGGATCGTGCCAATGTCGAATCGATTCGGGCAGGTTCTTGGCCGCGGCAAGCGCGTCCGCAATCGATTTGTTGGTGCAGATGCCGACAATGGCGATGTCGTCACTGGGGAATGCGTTGCGCAGTTCTTCGATTCGCTGGAAGTCGTGCATGGTTCCTTCCCAATAGTGCAACACCACCGTTTGGCCTCGATAATCGGACAGTTTCATCGGCTGGCCATCCAAGTCGGTTCCAGAAATCTCCGGCGCGGGTTGGCCGA
>JAGQOZ010000939.1 GCA_020426955.1 Planctomycetales bacterium | reverse complement strand
CCCCAACCCTCTACCGCGTGTCAACGCGGCCCGAGCCATTCATCCATCACAACAAGGATTGAAACTTGCCGCCTGTAATGTTCACGTTGTAAGTTTTTTCACGCCCGAGCCATTCATCCATCACAACAAGGATTGAAACTCGGCCAGCTGGTTTAGCAAGGGGGCGCATCCAACGGGCCCGAGCCATTCATCCATCACAACAAGGATTGAAACCATTCGCTCGTAGTCTTGGCCACTATGTTGCCTCGCCCGAGCCATTCATCCATCACAACAAGGATTGAAACCGGATTGAGAACTGCACCTTTTCCGGACAGAAGTCGGCCCGAGCCATTCATCCATCACAACAAGGATTGAAACCTTATCAGTTGGCGCCAGATGATGGAGCGAATAAGTGCCCGAGCCATTCATCCATCACAACAAGGATTGAAACCACTTAATCTTGACCATCCGACCGTCGTCATGATGGCCCGAGCCATTCATCCATCACAACAAGGATTGAAACTCCCGTAGCCAGTAACGACACAGACGGGAAACAGCACGCCCGAGCCATTCATCCATCACAACAAGGATTGAAACCCAGGGCATATGTTGAGTGGCCCCCGTCCTGAACAGCCCGAGCCATTCATCCATCACAACAAGGATTGAAACCCCTTTCTGGTCTGTTTTCGTCCGAGGGATGCGGCCAGCCCGAGCCATTCATCCATCACAACAAGGATTGAAACGGTGGTAGGACCGGGTGCTCATTATCTAGGCAACCCTGCCCGAGCCATTCATCCATCACAACAAGGATTGAAACACTACCCACCGAACATCACTGGCGGATACCAATGGCATGCCCGAGCCATTCATCCATCACAACAAGGATTGAAACTCCAATTGCTGCAAAGGAATTGCTAAGTTAGAACGGTGCCCGAGCCATTCATCCATCACAACAAGGATTGAAACACTTTCACAGCACCTCAGCAGAGAGGACGACTAGAGTGCCCGAGCCATTCATCCATCACAACAAGGATTGAAACGTCAGATTCGCGGATGAGCCGCCACGGACATTCGGCCCGAGCCATTCATCCATCACAACAAGGATTGAAACTCATACCCGGTTGTATTTACCAACGTTCTGAACAAAGCCCGAGCCATTCATCCATCACAACAAGGATTGAAACCTGACGCAAAAGTGCTAGGAAAGGTAGCTGAATCCAGCCCGAGCCATTCATCCATCACAACAAGGATTGAAACGTAATGGTAGGTCGTTTTGGAGTCTTAACTGTCATGCCCGAGCCATTCATCCATCACAACAAGGATTGAAACCGCAATGTACTGCAGCAGGCTCACGTCATGATTTGTGCCCGAGCCATTCATCCATCACAACAAGGATTGAAACAAAGCCGTCGTGTCGTTACTGGTCCCAGTTGCACCAAGCCCGAGCCATTCATCCATCACAACAAGGATTGAAACCATACGCTGAGGATAACGCGGGATTCAACGGCGACGGCCCGAGCCATTCATCCATCACAACAAGGATTGAAACCACTTGGAAACTCGGATGCATAGACATGATCAAGAGTGCCCGAGCCATTCATCCATCACAACAAGGATTGAAACAATTGTCGCCCTGGCAAGTGTTTATCGAGTCGATGCGCCCGAGCCATTCATCCATCACAACAAGGATTGAAACCTCGCCAGAGATCGCGGGCTCGTGATCGTAACAGCAGAGCCCGAGCCATTCATCCATCACAACAAGGATTGAAACTCCACAACGGCGAGTATTACGGGGTTGTCTACGTTAAGCCCGAGCCATTCATCCATCACAACAAGGATTGAAACATTCGCGAGCTGGGTTTGGAGACCGAAAGCCGGGCCGGCCCGAGCCATTCATCCATCACAACAAGGATTGAAACAATTGGAAGTGTTGCGGGCCAGTCGCCAGGCGCCGCGCCCGAGCCATTCATCCATCACAACAAGGATTGAAACCATGGAGTGGCAAAAGTGGCATGATCACCGTAG
>JAGQOZ010000093.1 GCA_020426955.1 Planctomycetales bacterium | reverse complement strand
GCATGACACGCAATCGCGATTCCAATTCGCCCACGCCGCAACCTGCGTCCCCATCCGCGCCGGCTGATGTGCGAATGAAGGGCTTTGCCGTGCGTCAAACGGTGGACGTGGCGTGGTCATGGATTGATGCGCAAGTGCAGCCACTGTCTGACGAACAGGTGTCACTGGACGCCAGTATTCGCCGCACGTTGGCTCGAGACATTATCAGCCAAGTCAACGTACCGAGTTTTGCTCGAGCAATGATGGATGGCTACGCCGTCTTGGCCGAAGACACTCAGGGTGCTTCCAGCTACAACCCGCTGACACTGCAGGTCTTGGGGCAATCGTTACCCGGCGCTCCTTACGGAAATAGGGTCCACAGCAAACAGGCGGTGCGGATCATGACCGGCGCGCCAATGCCGGACGGAGCCGACGCCGTGATTCCCGTGGAGAAGACGCAGCGTGTGGACGATCAAACCATTCAAGTCTTGGCCGACGTTTCGCCGCAGAAGCACGTCGGCTATCCGGGCGAAGACATTCAGCAAAACAGTATCGTGCTCACTGCCGGGCGCTTGATTCGGCCCCAAGATTTAGGTGTCCTGTCTTCCATGGGTGTTGGCCAAGTGCCGGTCATTCGGCGGCCACGAGTGCGTATTATCGTGACTGGAAACGAACTACTTCCCAAAGGAACAACACCTCGCGGTTACCAGATTGCGGATGCCAACGGACCGATGTTGCGAGCCTTAGTGGAACGCGACGGCGGCATTGTCACGAACGACCAGATCATCCCCGATCAGCCCGAATCGATCTTGGCCGCCATGTCGGACGAAGTGGACGTGGTGCTGGTTTCCGGTGGTTCCAGCGTGGGCCAAGAAGACCACGCACCTCGGTTGTTGGCCGAACATGGCACATTGGCCCTTCACGGTTTGGCCATGCGCCCCAGCAGTCCATCCGGCATGGGAACGCTAGACGGCCGATTCGTGTTCTTGTTGCCCGGCAATCCGGTGTCGTGTTTGTGTTCGTACGATTTTTTTGCAGGCCGAGCGATCCGCAAGTTGACCGGTCGCAGCACCGATTGGCCGTACCCATCCGCCTTTGGCACATTGGAACGTAAGTTGGTTTCACAAGTGGGCCGAGTCGATTACGCTCGAGTCACCCTGCGAGACGATGGACACATCGTTCCCATTGCCATTGCCGGCGCGTCGATCCTAAGCTCAACCACTCGCGCTGACGGCTTTGTCATTATTCCGGAAGACAGCGAAGGTTTTGCGGAAGGGACGAAAGTGCAGGTGTGGCTGTATGGTTGATTCGCCCGCGTCGTCCGCATCCAAACAAACTCAGTTTTTAAACGTCATTGATCGAGACCAAGCGGAACTTCGCTTCCGGTCTGCCATTCGCCTAGATCCGATTCGCAGCGAAGTGGTTCCGTTGTCCGAGGCACTGGGGCGAATCTTGGCCGAAGAAGTGGTGGCCAAAATAGATGTCCCTTCGTTTGATCGATCGAATTTAGACGGCTTTGCGGTTCGAGCGGAAGATACGTTTGGCGCTGCGGAACACACACCCAAGACGTTGACCTTGGCGGACGAAGTCATCGCCACAGCAATCGTTCCCAAGACGACGGTGACGCGCGGAGTGGCTGTGAATATTGCCACTGGCGGCATGGTGCCTCGTGGCGCAAACGCCATCGTCATGGTGGAACATGCGGATGTGGTGGATGGCACCGTGTTGGTGCGAAAGGCGGTTTCACCGGGATTTGGAATCACCTTTGCAGGCACCGATATTGGTAGTGGTGAAACGGTGCTGCGAGTAGGTCAGAAGCTGACGAGTCGCGAAACGGGCGTCTTGGCCGCGATTGGCCATCATCAAGTGACCGTTTGGCAGAAACCGAAAGTCGCCATCATTTCTACTGGAGACGAAATTATTTCACCCGATTCGACCATGCAGCCCGGTTTGGTCTTCGATTCCAACGCTCAGATTTTGGCGGACGCGGTGATCGAATTAGGCGGACAACCGGTTCGCTACGGCATTGTGCACGATCATGTCGATCAGTTGCGCAACGTGTTGAACACCGCCCTTGTCGAATGCGATGTGGTGTTGCTGTCCGGTGGAACCAGCAAGGGCGCGGGCGATTTGTCTTACTTGGTAGTGAAAGAACTGGATCGGCCCGGCATTGTTGCTCATGGTGTGGCATTGAAGCCGGGGAAACCGATATGCTTGGCCGCTCAGGATCAAAAACCCGTCGTTATTTTGCCCGGTTTTCCGACATCGGCGGTGTTTACGTTTCATGAATTTGTAGCGCCGGTAATTCGTCGCTTGGCGGGTGGGTCGGATGAAAACGCCCAGTCTGTGTTCGCCACTATGGCGCTTAAGGTCAATTCGGAAATCGGTCGAACCGAATACGTCTTGGTGGGCTTAGTGGAACAAGTCGGTTCGGACACTGCCCATACCGAATCGCACCAATACGTGGCTTACCCGATGGGAAAAGGATCAGGGTCGGTCACTACGTTCAGTCACGCCGACGGGTTTGTGACCATTGGCCGTCATCAAGAAATTGTTGAAGCTGGCGAAACGGTTTCCGTGCAACTGTTGGGACAAGGATTGAAACTTGCGGACTTGGTGGTTATCGGCAGCCACTGTATTGGACTAGATCGGTTGCTGAGTCGCCTACAAGCCGAAGGTTTTCAAACCAAGTTTTTGGCCGTTGGTTCCACTGCCGGGTTACTGGCGGCCAAACGAGCGGAATGTGATGTGGCGGGTATTCATTTGATGGACGCGGCCACAGGCGAATACAATCGGCCATTCGTGGATGCGTCACTGGATTGGATTCGAGGTTACGGGCGACAGCAAGGACTGGTGTTTCGCCCCGGTGACGACCGTTTTGAAGTTCAATCGGTAGACCAAGCGGTTCGCAATGCACTGGCCGACGAAAAATGCCTGATGATCAACCGAAATCAAGGCAGTGGCACTCGGATTTTGATTGACCAACTATTGTCACAACAGAAACCGGCCGGCTATGCCGTGCAAGCGAACAGTCATCATGCTGTGGTCACGGCGGTGGTGCAGCATCGAGCCGACTGGGGCGTGGCAATCAGGAGCGTGGCAGAACGATCCGGATTGGGTTTCTTGCCGATTTGCGACGAACAGTACGATTTGGTCATCCCCAAAATCCGACGGCAGCGTCCGGCCGTGCGGCGTTTGGTTGAACTGCTGAGTGATCCGGCCATTCGTAGCGAATTGGCCGAATTGGGATTGGCAATAGATTGAAGCAAGACTGCGGGTTTATACTTCCGTCAACGCCTCTTTTTCCAACTGGCTCACCAGTTCTTGGTCTAAGTTCAAGGCCATGGCCAAGTCGTTTAGGTATTTTCGTTCGGCTTGGTTGTCCACGTCCAACACCATCAGCGATGTCAGATAGATTTCTGCCGCAGCAGCGGGCGAATCGACGCCGATGGCGATTTCGCCGACGTTAGGTTCCTTCGACAATTCGTTTTTGAACATCATCACGGTTTCCGCGTCCAGGTTCATGGAAGCGATCTGCGCGTCAATCCGATCCATTTCCGATTCGTCCAGATGGCCATCGGCTTTGGCGGCTCCGATCATCGCTTTGAGCAACAGCAGGCTGCGGTCTTGAGCGGCGGCTCCTTCCAGTTCCAAGATGGGCTTTCCGGATAACTCACCATCGCGATTTTTTTGCCAATCCGACACGACCTTGTAGGCGATACCACCCATCGCGGCGAGGCTTCCATATTTCAACGCGGTTCGACCGAGTCTGCGGCCGACTTTGGTCCCCACCAGCATGGTCAACAGTCCGCCGATGGCGGCCCCCTTGCCCAGGCCGGAAAGCATCGCGTCTTTTTTGTCTCCTTCCGCAGGGACTCCCAAATTTTTTGCGGCCAAGTCTTGGCCCTGGGATACCAGATCTTTACCGGCATTCAGAATACTATCTAAGAATGACTTTGCGTCCATCTTCCATCTCCATTCTTCTCGGATGCGAGAGTAAATAACTAAATCTGTTTCGAACTGGGCCACAGAAGCCAGAACTGCCGTAGTCAATTTTATCAGATTCGGGTAAAACCCGTAGCGTTCCTGCTTGTCAGCTAGATCTCACCTGAAAACTCGCATGCCAATCGTCGCCCAAACACGATAACACGGCGACATTTCTACTAGAACCGAACTCCCTGTAGCGTTGCTTCGTCTTGTACGGCAACGCCGAAAAGAAGTTGGCTTTGGCACGCAATTTTATTACCCCGAATTGTTTTTTTCGAGGTACGTTTTCTGTTATCAGCCTGTTGGCAACTGTTCAGCGTGCACCCGCCGAAGTGCACGTTAGCGAGACCGGCGGAGGGCTTCGACTCTTCGCCGGCTCTCGCGCTTTTTTCATCGGAAAAGTTCTCGCAACCAAGCTGGCGTTGTCGTTAGTCCAGAAAGAAATCGCCAAGCAATTCTCCATCCGTCGAGATGCGATATTGGTCGAAATTAGTGACGCCATCCTTGCGCAAAACGTCTTCATCGACAAAGAAGTTGCCGGTGCATTCGCGACTGGGGCGAATCAGAATCGAACGAGCCGCATCGGCCACAATCTGATCGGTTCGACACCGACGCATCGCTTCATCGCCTCCCAACAAGTTCTGAACGGCGGCGGTGGCTATCGCCGTTTGCGGCCACAACGCATTGACCGCAATTCCGTCCGAGCGAAATTCTTCCGACATCCCCAGCACGCACATGCTCATCCCATACTTGGCCATGGTGTAGGCCACATGTGGCGTAAACCATTTGGCGTCCATGTTCAGCGGTGGCGACAACATCAAGACATGCGGATTGGTGGCTTTGTGCAAAAGCGGAAGACACGCTTGTGTCACCAAAAAGGTGCCTCGAGCGTTCACGTTGTGCATCAAATCAAACCGCTTCACCGGAGTCTGTTCTGTGCCAGCCAGAAAAATAGCGCTGGCGTTATTGACCACAATGTCAATGCCGCCGAACCGGTGAAATGTCTTTGTAACGGCTTGTTCGATCTGGTCTTCAAATCGAATGTCAGCCACACACGCCAGTCCTTCGCCACCGGCCGCGTTAATCTCTTCGACCACTGAATGTACCGTACCGGGCAGCTTGGGATGCGGCTGGTCTGTCTTAGCCACCACCGCAATTTTGGCTCCATCCGCAGCTGCCCGTAACGCGATGGCTCGCCCAATGCCGCGACTGGCTCCAGTAATCAACAACACTTTTTCAGCAAGATCAGCCATTTTGGTTCCTCTGCAATGGGTTATATTCGTTGGTAGTTGTACCTTGGATAGAAGACAGAACCGAGCCCCATTGGTGAAAATGATTGTCAAACAACGTGTCGCAGTTGCGTTTTGGTTCGCCAGTTTCTTAGCCCTGTTCCCGTTATCGAGTGTCGCCCAAACAAGCCTGCCAAATATCGTAGTGATTCTGGTCGACGATTTGGGCTATGGCGATTTGAGTTGTTACGGTGCGAAGGATCTACGTTCGCCGCATGTGGATCAACTGGTCAGCCGAGGCCTGCGGTTTGATCAATTCTATGCGAATTGTCCGGTTTGTTCGCCCACTCGAGCTTCTCTGCTGACCGGTCGCTATCCAGAACTCGTCGGCGTGCCGGGCGTGATTCGCACGCATCCGGAAAATAGCTGGGGCTATCTGGCACAAGACGCAACCACGCTACCGACGGCATTGAAAACCGTTGGCTACGATACCGCGATTGTGGGCAAATGGCACTTGGGTTTGGAATCGCCCAATCGGCCGGAAGAACGAGGATTCGATCATGTGGAAGCCTATTTGGGTGACATGATGGACGACTACTATTCGCATCGCCGACACAACATCAACTACATGGTTCGCGGCAACAAAACCATTGATCCAGCGGGACATGCCACGGACCTGTTTACCGACTGGGCCTGTCAGTACTTGAACCATCGTCGCGAATCCAGCCGCCCGTTCTTTTTGTACTTGGCCTACAACGCACCGCACACACCCATTCAGCCTCCAGAGGATTGGCTGGCCAAAGTGAAGCAGCGCGAACCAGAGATTTCCGAAGCGCGAGCCAAACTGGTGGCACTCATCGAACACCTGGACCACGGCATTGGCCAAGTCATGCAAACGCTGAACAAACTTCCATTCGCGGACAACACGATTGTCGTCTTTACGTCCGACAACGGTGGACAGTTGAATGTGGGTGCGAACAACGGAGTTCTACGAGATGGCAAACAAAGCATGTACGAAGGAGGCCTGAAAGTTCCGGCGGCCGTTGTCTGGCCGAACCAGATTCAGTCGGGGCGGCGAACCAACCAGCCTGTGCTGACCATGGATCTGTATCCCACCTTGTGCGAAATTGCCGGTATCAATTTGGCCAGCCAACACGTTCCGGTCGACGGAATTTCCATTCGGCCCCTGTTGGCGGGCGAGCCGCAGGAAACGAGTGATCGAGACCTGTTCTTTCATCGTCGTGAAGGAGGCGACCGCTACGGCGGTTTGGTGATCAACGCCGTGCGCCGTGGAAACTGGAAGCTGCTGCAGAACAGTCCGTTCGCGCCCTTGGAATTGTACAACCTAGCTGACGATCCGCTGGAACAGCACGATCTGGCCGAATCGCAACGTGACATCTTTCGTTCGTTGTCCACGGCATTGCGTTGGCAAGTGCAACGAGGCGGTGCGGTGCCGTGGCTGGCTCCGGATCGACGAGACGCGTTGCCGGAAAATAATTAGGCGAAGTAGTTCATTTACCAAAAGAAACAAGCTCGCTTGGCAATCCAAACGAGCTCGTTTCATTTATATCAAACCGGCTTGTCAAATTCGGGCCGGGTTGGACCGACATATTATTGGCGACAACGGCAAGTCGCATTGAACCTGCGACTCGCCTAGCCACCGTATCGATTAATACATGTCGTAGTCACCGCCGTGACCGCCTGCCTTCTTCTTGTCTGCTTTAGGCTTTTCAGCGATCAACGCGTCGCTGGTCAACAGCAACGTGGCGACGCTGGCGGAATTCTTCAGAGCGGTACGAGTTACTTTGGTGGGGTCGATGACGCCCGAGCTGACCAAGTCTTCGTACTTATCGGTCAACGCGTTGTAACCGTTGTTGCCCTTTTCGCCCAACACGCGTTCGCACACAATGCCGCCGTCTTGGCCTGCGTTTTCAGCGATCATAGTCAACGGTGCTCGGCAAGCTCGAGCCACAATATTATAGCCCACTTGCTGATCGTGAGTCAGATCCGCCGAAGGCTTTACGCCCGCAGACGCTCGTAACAAGGCCACGCCACCACCGGGCAGAATGCCTTCTTCCACGGCAGCGCGAGTTGCATGTAGTGCATCTTCGACGCGAGCTTTCTTTTCTTTCATTTCGCTTTCGGTAGCCGCACCAACGTTGACCTTGGCCACGCCGCCGGCCAGTTTCGCCAATCGTTCTTCCAGCTTTTCACGATCGTAGTCGCTGGTCGAATTTTCGATTTCACGACGAATCTGATCGATCCGAGCCTTAATGTCGGCACTCTTGCCAGCACCTTCGATGATGGTGGTGTTGTCTTTGTCGATGATCACCTTCTTGGCGCGGCCAAGATCCGTAATGGGCAGCGATTCCAGCTTGATGCCCAAGGCTTCAAAGACGGCGGTTCCGCCAGTCAGAATGGCAATGTCTTCCATCATGGCTTTGCGACGATCGCCGTAGCCGGGAGCCTTAACTGCACAGCACTTAAAGGTGCCTCGCAAACGGTTGATGACCAGCGTAGCCAACGCTTCGCCGTCCACGTCTTCCGCCACGATCAACAGTGGCTTGCTTTGCTGCACAACGGCTTCCAACAGCGGTACCAGGTCTTTGATATTCGAAATTTTCTTTTCGAAAACCAAGACGTAAGCGTCTTCCAGTACGCACTGCATGGCATTGGGATCGGTCACGAAGTAAGGCGACAAGTAGCCGCGATCAAACTGCATGCCTTCCACCCATTCCACTTCGGTGCTGAGGCTCTTGCCTTCATCCACCGTGATGACACCGTCTTTGCCAACCTTTTCCATGGCGTCGGCCAGCAACGTACCGATTTCTCGATCGTTGTTCGCAGCAATCGTGCCGACGTTGGCCATTTCGTCCTTGCTTTTGATCTTGATGGACATCTTCTGCAGCTTGGCGGTGATGTCTTCGACGGCGGCTTCGATGCCTTGCTTCATCTGGATCGGATTCACACCAGCGACCACGGCCTTCAGGCCTTCGTTGAAGATGGCTTCAGCCATGACGGTAGCCGTGGTGGTTCCGTCGCCGGCGACGTCGCTGGTCTTGCTGGCCACTTCGCGGACCATTCGAGCGCCCATGTTTTCGTAAACGTCTTCCAGCTCAATTTCCTTGGCAACCGAAACACCGTCTTTGGTAACGGTTGGCGAGCCAAAGCTCTTTTGAAGAATGACGTTGCGTCCCTTGGGACCCAGAGTCACTTTGACCGCTCGAGCCAACTTCGACACACCGCGTCGAATGGCTTCCCGAGCTTCTTGATCGAATGCAATGATCTTTGCCATTGGTTTACTCCACTATCTGTTTCTTATTTGTTTCGTTGAGTTTCGTTCGAACCACAACCGCCGTTCCGTGAACGAATTGCCGATTGTGAATGTGTTGGTTCGAAGAAAAAGTACTAATCCAAGATGGCAAGAATTTCGTCTTCTCGCATCAACAACAATTCGTCGTCGCCAACTTTGAACGCTTCGCCGGAATAGCTATTAAAGATGACTCGGTCGCCAACCTTGACTTGCAATCCCGAGCGGCTGCCGTCATCCAAGAGCCGTCCGTCGCCAATGCTGACGACAACACCCCGAGACGGTCGGTCCTTTGCCGAATCTGGCAAAACGATACCACCTGCAGTAGTGGTTTCTGCTTCTTCACGTTCTACAACAACTCGATCACCCAACGGTTGCAGTTTTAGCTTGCTCTTCGATTTGGTCGCAGTCGCCATCGAATTAAGACCTCCCGGTACCAATCTGTCAAAATGGAATATGTGTCATTCCGCCTGCCAACAAACTCCGGCGGATTTACTGCCAAATGGGCCAAACGCCCACGAGACCGCCACATTGAAGCAAAGATCGGGCCAAAACTAAAATGCAGACGCAAAACGTTGCTCGTTAACGACTTATGATTTTGACGCGTCACATTGCTTCGTCACGATGGCAGTCGAGCTGCGGTGGTCGAGGGCAGAGCTGCCAAAATGACCGAGTTGCTTGTTTAACTGCGAAAACCAAGCAAAATAGAGAGTTGACGTTTTTCGTATCCGCCAGACCTTGTTCGAGAAAAAGATTGCATGCCCATTCAAGTCAAATGTAGCTGTGGAAAGTCGCTTGCCGTTCCGGACAAGTATGCGGGCAAACGAATCAAATGTCCCGGCTGTGAATCCGCTTTGACGGTTCCTGCACAAGCAGCTGCGGCAAAACCCGCGACCATAAGCGTTAAGTGCAAATGCGGCAAAACGCTGGGTGTGAAACCGGATTTGGCAGGTAAGAAGGTGAAGTGCCCTACCTGCCAAGCGGTGTTGGCAATTCCTGCCGCCGGTGCGGTCAGAGCGACCGCGTCTGGCTCGCAAGCCAAACCCGCACCAAAGGCCAAGGCCGAACTGGATGACTTGAGTGGCGACATGGGCTTGGATGACATTGAACCAGGCAGTGGCAACGCGTTTGATGATCTCGGGGGCGGCCTGGATTCATTGTTGGACGAAGTCAATTTCAAAGCCTCCGAAGGGCCTCGATGCCCAGAATGTCGAACGGAGTTGACCGAAGATGCCGTTCTGTGCGTGAAGTGTGGCTACAACTTGCAGACTGGCAAAAAATTGAAGACCGTGAAGGTCGAGAAAGCCAAAAAGTCCAAGCTGTTGGGGCCACCCACGGCGGCAGCAAAATCCCAGGGAACCGATCGGCCCAAAATTGATCCGTCTACCTTGCCTTCGGCGGTGAAGAATCTTTGCCTAACGTTGAAGATTTTCGGAGGTTTGGTGATCGCCAACCTGTTGGCAGTCATTGCCATGACCTTGCCGATGCTGCTGGCAGTGATGTCAAATCCGCAGGGAGGCATGGCGGAAAAGTATGGATTCGCCGCAGGCTTCTTTGTGGTTTACGGCTTGATTGGCGGATTTGCGTACCTGTATTTCAAAGTTGCCAATATGGTCGCTGGCGGTGATAGCAGCGGCCGGTTGCTGGCCATCATTTTTGGCGTGATATCGCTACCGTTGGGAGCGATCCTCTTGTTCTTTGCGTTCTCGAAGGAAACCAAGGAATACTGCAAGGCATAGGCCAAAGAAACTTTAGGCTACTGTCGATAAACTCTAAAACCGGCGCAACGCAAATAATCTGCGAGATGCGTGCTGGTCCGTTCGAGGAAACGCAATGGAATAACTAAAGTTGGTTCATTCGAACTGAATGCAGTTCGACAGGAAGTCACTATGCCAGGCAGTTCGCCTTCGCCAGCAAAATTGGTTTTGGATCAAGCCATCCGAAACCGTTTGAATCGCTCTTCGCTTTCCATAGCGAAGAATGCGCGCTGGTGGCTGGCGTTTGTTTTCATGCTGGCATTGCTGCCCCATTGCGTGTCCTATGTCAAACATCATCCGGACGAACGGCATTACACCGACGGTGCGATGCTGATGAACGAAACGGGCGACTATCGCACGCCGATGACGCCCGAAGGAAACGTTCGCCTAAAGAAACCGATTCTGACGTATTGGATTGTGGCGAGCAGTTACCAGCTGTTGGGAGTTTCTCCGTTTTCGTCACGCATTCCCTTCGTCTTGCTAGGCGGACTGACGGTCGTCCTGACATATCGGTGCGCAAAGGTTTTGCTGCGATCCACCGACTTGTCGCTATTGGCCACGCTGCTGGCGCTTTCGCATCCTTCCATCATGATTGCCACGCCCAGATCCATGCCAGACATTGTCCTGACGTGCAGCATCATGATTTCGCTATTGGGCTTTTTGTCCATTTTGCTGCGTCCGGGGATTCGCCCCTGGCGGTCAACCATGTTTGCATATGGCGGAGCAGGATTGGCAATGGCTGCCAAAGGACTGCCCGGACTGCTATTTCTGTTGGTGGCCATGACCATTGTTTTCGCCTTTCGACGAAAGAGAAATCTTGCCTGGTATCAACATGCCATTGGTTTCACGATGTGCGTTGCCGTGGGTGGCAGTTGGTTTGTGGTGATGTATCAACTGCATGGCGATTTTCTGTTCAACGATTTTGTTGGTGATCAGGTTACTAAACGAGTTGTTCGTCAGTGGTGGCGTCCTATCACCGATTTGCCGCTGGTAGTCCTGGTTTTGGTGGCAGGATTTTTGCCTTGGCTGCGCATGTTGCGAACGCCCATGTCAAACCAATGGCATTCGTTACGAACCGACCTGAAATTCGCGAACATCACCAACTGGAACGCTCGACAACAAGGCTTCGCCCTGCTGACACTGTGGTCCGGCCTATACCTTGTGGCTGCATCGTTTGTGGGACGAGTGAACTTTCGATACCAAGCACCGATCGCTCCGATGTGCTGCATGATTGCAGCATGGCAAATGGGCAAAATTGATCCGGAAAAGCTTTTCGCCTGGATGCAGTCGGTCGCTCGCTGGGCGTACGCCGCCTTAATGATCACGGCACTTGCTGGCGTCAGCGTCTTCTATTTGCAGCATGCCGACTGGATGGCCATGCTGGTTGCCTGGGGAACGCTGAGCGTTTTGGCGGTAATTCTTACCTGTCGGCCGCATCGTGTGACTTGGAAACGCCCCGCCTTGGCGCTTTCGTTTTCCATCTTGTCGTTGATGCCCGCGTACGCATTGTTTCACATTGGGACGGATCAAGCCGTTGACCAAAAGATTGTGCAAGCCTTGGAAGACGAAGCCATTTTGGATCGGCCTGTGCTGGTGGTTGCCAAACGAGCTTACGCGAGTCGGCTCCGAGTTGTCTCGGAGGGACGTTTGCGAGTTCTCTGGTATGAAGAAATGGCAGACGTACCATCAGAATTGTTTTCGCAAGTTGCTGCAGTGGTGACCGACGGAGAATATGCCACCGATACCGGTGTTCCGGTCATCGAAATTCCGAATGGTTATCAAGTTTCGGCGAAAGGCATCATTCGATCTATTCGCAAAGGAAAGCTCGCCGCGTATTTAGAACAATCAAAACGCATGGTTTGCATTTCCATTACTTCTCCCGAACATCGCACACTCATGGCTTCGCAGCCGACACTTCCCAAGCGAGACCAACAGTAGTCCGGTCATGGCGTCAATCGTTTGAAGCCTCTCCCTTCGGCGGAAATTCCTCTGAGAAACCACCATTCCGCCAGGGGTTGGTGCCATCCACAATCATCATCCTATCGCCAGGGGTTGGTGCCATCCACAATCGTCATCCTATCGAAAAAAGATGGAAACGCAGAGGCGCCGAGGTCGCAGAGCTGTCTGATTCATCTCTGCGCCTCCGCGTTTCTGATTCCTCAGCTGAAGCCCCTGGTTCGATTTAGACAGTTTTCCACAGGTGACTGGCACCAACATTTCAAACATTTCAGCGTGGTGCGATTAGCATGGAGGTACGGAGATCACAGACTGGCTACATGTCATTTATGCTTGAACGATGCGCATTGACGGCGTCACTACTTTTTTCCCATGCTTCGCTGGCGTCGAAAGAAGTCGGTCAAGATCTGTCCGCACGCGTCGCCCAGAATCGATCCGACCACTTGCGTTTGATGATTTAAGCGTTCGTCCTGCAGCATTTGAAAGAGACTTTGCACCGCGCCGGCCTTGGGATCGGACGCTCCGTAAACCAGCCAGGGGATGCGAGCCTGTAGGATGGCACCGGCGCACATCGGACACGGCTCGAGCGTGACGTACAGGATGCATCGTTCCAGCCGCCAACTGGCCATCGATTCCGCCGCTTGCGTGATGGCAATCATTTCCGCGTGTGCGGTGGGATCTTTTAGCTGTTCCCGTTGATTGTGCGCCGCCGCGATCACTCGACCTTCGTGAACCACAATTGCTCCGACTGGTACTTCTTGTTCGGCGGCAGCTGCTTGTGCTTCCGCCAACGCCAAACGCATGTAAAATTCATGATTCAGTTCCGGCAAAGATGCTTCGGGCTGGCTGAAATGGATCATCAATCGGTTTCTCGGTAGCGAAATGGACTTTGGCGAACCTGGGCGACTTATCGTACCGCTTCGCGCAATTGGAAGAAAGTACCGCGAATTTCACAAGAACATCGCACTCATATCGCAGGCAATTCAACTGGTATTAAGGACTTTCCGATGGACGTAATCAACCTACAGGATGCTCAGCCTTTTATTACGGCCGATGGTTCCGAGATTCGTGAACTCTTGGCGCATCGCAATTCTTGCATTCGCCGGCAAAGTCTGGCTGAAGCTCGCTTGGCACCCGGCATGACCACCGAATCGCACTTGCACAAAAAGACGGAAGAGATCTACTACATCTTGGAAGGCGAAGGAGAAATGTACATGGCTGAAGAAACTCGGTCAGTGCGTCCCGGTGACGCCATCGCCATTCCACCGGGAACCGTGCATTCCATTTCGAACACCGGCACAACCACGCTCAAATTCCTCTGCTGCTGTGCACCTGGCTACGAACACGAAGACACATTCCTGCAGGCGGATCATCGGATTTGTTAGAGCCTCGTCGTGACTATCTTCCGGCAGCTATTTGCCGAATTCACTTAGTGTTTCAAACGACCACTTCAAAGTGTCACCCGCTTTCACCGTGGCGATTCCAAAACTGCGATCGCCCAATTGGTCATTGATCCGAAAAACCCAATTCTTGCCGTTGCCTTCGTTTTTGACGCCGTCAATTTCTAACAGCAACGCGGTCGCGCCTTTGCCTTGATGTTTGAACGAGATGCCTCGCTTGTGTTTCTTCGCCTGTTGCATCAATTCCAGGCAAGTAACTTGGCCGGTGACCGTCAACCGAGTGAAATGTTTTTCCACTCCGTCGCCGTAGTCAATTACCAAACGGACGGCTTTTGTTTCGCGCGGCTCGCCAGTTGCTTGGTTCGCGCAAACTCGCTGGTTCGCAGACAAGGTCATGATTGCCAACAGGGTCCAAATCAACCATGGTTGGCAAATCCAATTGTCGTTCTTCTTTAGTTCGAACCGGAAATCGCTCATCCGTTTTCGCTCCGCAGGCAAGGAAGATCAATGCGAACGATATTGTCGGAACAATCAGGGCATTGACCCTAAAGTTTGTGAATCTAGCATTCAGAAAGCATTGCTAGCTAAATGTCGCTAGGTGAACTGGCGATGGTTAGAATACTGGACTTTAACGCCTAGTGAAACGGTTGGTTTGAGGTTGAATTTCACGGCGTCGGAAAACGAGCTCGCTATTTTGCCGTTTTCATCTGATACGTAGACATTTCCATGGAGAGCGGAAGATCATGTCGAGCGAACAAGGGGCCAGCCCGTCCACCATTACGTTGTCGATGCCGGAAGCGGATATCGCAGTATTGACGCTGGACATGCAAGACAAGGGCGCCAATATTTTGTCGCGGAGCGTGCTGGTCGAATTGGCAGCGCATCTGGAAACGCTGGAAGCTCAACCAAATCTAGCGGGCGTTGTTTTCATTTCCGGCAAACCCAATATGTTTATTGCCGGTGCGGATTTGCGAGAATTCGTCGCTTCGTTAAACGCGCCTAAAGAAGATGTGATCGCGCTCAGCAAAGAAGGACAAGATCTGTTCGCTCGCTTCACCAAACTACCGGCCGTTAGCGTCGTTGCCATTGACGGCATCTGTGTGGGTGGCGGAGCGGAATTGGCCGTATGGTGCGATCGACGCATCATGAGCGACGGACCCAAAACAGAAATCGGTTTTCCCGAAGTGAAACTTGGCCTGTTTCCCGGTTGGGGCGGCACCGCTCGAACGCCTCGCATTGTCGGCCTGGGCAATGCAGTGGAATTGGTGACCGGTGGCGAATCGATCGACGCTCAGGCGGCTCGGGCGATGGGTCTGGTCAGCGACATCGTGCCCGCCGCAGATCTGTTGCAGGCCGCAATTCGTTTGATTCGAATCGAACAACAGACGGGCCAATTCCGCAAAGACCGAGAATCTTGGGCGGGACCAATTAGCATGAGCGAAACGGAGCTTGGATTCTTGGG
>JAGQOZ010000938.1 GCA_020426955.1 Planctomycetales bacterium | reverse complement strand
AATCTGCCCGCGCTATTAGAAGTTATGGAGCGAAATCTGTGATCGTTCGCGAATAGCAGTCTTTGGAGATCCAACCAAAAAGTCCATAATGGTCGGTGAATCGCCACCCAGTTCGCCTCTGATGTACTGCCAGGATTCATGAACCATCACAGCCAAAACCCGGAAGACTACTTGGATCAATTCGGCTTGACCGAATTTCGTCCTGGGCAGCGTGACGTGATTGACGCGGTTTTGGCGGGTGAACATTGCTTGTGCATCATGCCCACTGGCGGCGGAAAAAGCTTGTGTTATCAACTTCCGTCTGTCATGCGCGCCGGTGTCACGTTGGTCGTGTCACCTCTGATTGCTCTGATGAAAGACCAAGTGGATCAGTTGCAGCAGATGGGGATTGCCGCCAGCTTCATCAATAGTTCGTTGTCTATGGCGGAAGCCAGCGATCGCATGGACCGTATGGTGGCGGACGATTTTGATCTGATGTATATCGCGCCAGAACGCTTCCGCAGTCCTCGCTTCATGGAAGCCCTGCACCAAACCAACGTGCAGCTACTGGCCATTGACGAAGCCCACTGCATCAGCGAATGGGGACACGACTTTCGCCACGATTACACTCGGCTTGGCAAATTTCGTCAGCAAATGGGGCACCCGCAAACCATTGCTCTGACCGCCACGGCCACTTCGGATGTACGAGACGATGTGATCAAACAGCTGGAAGTGGAATCGCCACAGGTCTTCATCGCCGGGTTCGCTCGACCCAATCTGAACTATCAAGTCGAACCCTATGTCAGTGCGTTTGAAAAACGCGAAGCCTTGGTGGAATACCTGAACAAGACCGCAGGTACCGGCATCATCTACGCGTCCACTCGGAAAGGTTGTGACGAAATCGCCGAACAAATTAGCGAAGAAACCAACAAACGCATTGTGGTCTATCACGCCGGTTTGGTGGGCGAACAACGCAAAGCGGTGCAGGAATGCTTCATGTCTGGGCAAGCGGATGTGGTGGTCGCGACCAACGCCTTTGGCATGGGGATCAACAAAGCCGACGTGCGATTTGTTCTGCACTTCAATTTGCCCGGTACGTTGGAAGCATATTATCAGGAAGCAGGCCGAGCGGGTCGAGATGGATTGCCGTCGGAATGCGTGTTGATGTATTCCGCTTCCGATCGCTACATCCAAGAATTCTTCATTGACAATGCCAATCCGCCACCGGAAGCGATAGCAGCGGTCTATGAATTCTTACGACATCATCCAGCCGATCCCATTGAACTGACGCTGGATGATCTGAAGTCCGAACTGGGACTGTCTATTGGTGCGGAAGGCATCGGCGTGTGCGAACGCTTGTTGGAAAAGGCGGGCGTGCTGGAACGATTAGAACCGAACCGTAATATGGCCATTGTGCGCATCAACAGCGAATTGACGTCGTTGGTAGATCTGCTGCCCAAAACATCTAAGAACAAACGCCGAGTGCTACAAAAGATTGAAAAACACGTTGGCAGCCGTCGCTATGAAAACGTTTATTTTCGTCCGCATGAATTTATCAATGCGTTGGAGATGACGCCCACAGCGTTCAGCAAGGCGATTCGCGAACTAACGTCGCTGGAAGCGTTTGATTTTGTGCCGCCGTTTCGAGGTCGAGCGGTACGGATGATTCGCCGAGACTTGGAATTTGCCGAACTGAATTTGGACTTCGCCGGCCTACAAGCTCGACGCGATTCCAACTACGAAAAGCTAGAACAAATGGTCGCCTACGCGCAGACCACGGGTTGTCGACAAGAACAGATTCTGGCCTACTTCGGCGAAAAAGCGACTCGCGCGTGTGGCAACTGCGATAACTGCGAAACGTATCGCTATGCCGCCAGCACTTCGGCTACTTCATCCAATCCAGCAGCGATGCCAGAAGACGATTCCGGCGTCGTGGAAACTGTCCGAATCATTCTGAGCGGTGTCGCTAGGTCTCGCAGCCGGTTTGGCAAGTCGATCATCGCTGCCATGTTGTGCGGATCGCAAGCCA
>JAGQOZ010000937.1 GCA_020426955.1 Planctomycetales bacterium | reverse complement strand
ACCAGGACAAAATAACAATGCCATGCACCGGAATTGGGCAACCACCCCAATCTGCATGCAAACCCAACCCGCCCAATCCGGTGATGGCGGGCGTTACGCAGTAAAGCCATAATGGGCTACACAGCGTACATCACCCGTGACAGGTCGTATCCGTTCCTCGCTAGTGATCCGCCAAACAGCGTGCTGGCGATCGCCGTTGACGAGTGGTTGCGCCTCGTGGAGTCAGACACTGAATTGATCCCGGCAGGTGAGCGTGCCGCCCAGTGGCGCGGTCACGAGCTACCGTTCGAGTACCAACCTGAAACGAAGTCGATTTGCCATCATGACCCGCAGCCCAATGTAATCGAAAAAATGTTGAGGCTTGCCACCACACTCAACGCGGTCGTTCGAGGTGGCGATGGTGAGATTTACACAACCGGTACAGAGTTCCATTGGCCGGAGCGTCCAGATTTCGAAACGCAAAGGACAAGTCTTCCCGCTTCCAAACCGATGGCGTACCTGCCGAGCGTCGCTGGATTCATCGCAATGTTGACATTCGACCAACTGTTTGACAGCCTATTAATCACACTGGGCGCTGGCGCCGCAGCAGTTCTTATCACAGCACTCCTATTGGTTGTTCCGTCACTCTGGCAACGAACTGCATAACAAAACGGTGCACGGGAATTGTGCATCACCCGCAATTTTCAATTGAAAGCCGTCCGGCACAATCCCGTGGCCGTCGGCGTTCGGCGAACACGTAGGAATTATGACAACACATACAAAACATGTTCCTCCGACGCTAGATGCGGTAGCGTTCAATTGCTCGCATTGTCGAGTGTTTGCGCGACAGCACTGGTATCACCTACAAGGATCGTCTGACGCGCGTGGGTTCGGACATCAGTGATTTGACAAGCGATTCCGGATCTCATACTGCGAGAGTTGTGATCATCCTACCATTTGGCTTGAAGATGTCATGATTTTCCCAAGCGCACTGCCCGCGGAGTTGCCTAATGTAGATTTGCCCGACGACATTAGAGACGACTACGAAGAGGCCCGGGAAATTGCCAATAAGTCACCTCGCGGTGCTGCTGCCTTGCTTCGTTTGGCCATTCAAAAGCTCTGCAAACATCTGGGCCAACCCGGCAAGAACATCAATGACGACATCAAAGCACTCGTGGCGGCCGGTTTGCCTCCCAAGGTACAAGAGGCTCTTGATATTGTCCGTGTGGTGGGGAATGAATGCGTACATCCTGGAACTATTGACCTTCGCGATGATCGTGATACGGCAATGCAACTTTTTCGCCTCGTGAATTTCATAGCGTTAAAAATGATTACTGAGCCCAAAGAAATTGCGAGTCTCTACGGATCGTTGCCTACCGACAAATTGGCGGCGATCAAAAAGCGCGATGGAACTGTCCCGTAACGCCGAACAAACCGTTGCACACGGAGCCGCGGGTCGCGCCGTTTGGTGAAATCAAAGTCGTTTACCGCGGCCCGGTGAACGGTGCCGTTCTGCCACTACAGCAAGCATGGTACACAACGAGCCGAAACAATTCGCCGCCGTGTTCGTCCTGCGAATTGCCGTTGATAATGATCCTCGCATTGTGACACGATTTGAAACGTACCTGATTGACGCAAGCACCGCGGAGGATGCCTATCAGCAAGCCAAAGAGCTTGGGCTGGGGTTCGACGACGTATACCGAAACAGTGACGGTGACATCGTGAAGATCAAGTCTCTTGGGATTCATGACTTGGATCTCGTTGAACCAAATGGTGATGAATATCCCAGACTCGTATCGTCAGCACAGTTTGTGATAAATGACGGTGCTGAACCATTTGGGATCGTGCCCGATCGCGATCAGTTGGCGTGCTTCAACCAATTTGGCAAGCGATCCGACTTGCCTAACCTAGACCAATAAACCGTGGCAGAACCATCGCATGCACGGGAGTGGCGGTGGCCAGCGGATTTCGAAATCAACATCAACTCCCGCCACCCCGTGATGCGGGGCGTTCGTCGACAATGGCAGTCTCTCAA
>JAGQOZ010000936.1 GCA_020426955.1 Planctomycetales bacterium | reverse complement strand
GCTCCAGCCGCTGTGCGAAAAGTCCATGCGGACCGACGTAGTTTCGCGCAAGATGGGATAAGTGCCATCATCTGATTTGGATAACAGTTCTTTGCGAATTCGCAGCGGATGGTCCGCCGGATGGCCGGTGCGAAACATCCATTGATTGCCGCGGACGGTTCGCACGCTCTTGCGAACCTGATTGGCCAACGTTTGAAAGGCCAAATCCTTGTACGCTTCAGACAGTGCACTGGATAATCCATCGCTGGCACCGTTGGTGGCTTGGCATTCCAGCAAGTCGTCAATGGCTTCGACAAACCGTCGCGCCAACAAGTGCTGATAGCTTTCAAAGGGGATCAGCGGAGCGGCTAAGTCAATTGGCTGAGCTTCCAGATGCAGCGGCACATAATAACGATGAATGGCCGACAGAAAAAACAACGCGCGAACTCGATCATACAAATTGTCCGTCGAACGCCAGAATGCATCCAGCGTGGCGGCGTGTGACAACAATTCGTCCAGTGATGCGTCGCGGCAGACGGAATCGAGCGATCGGTTGCGAATGGCATCGTCGTTGGATTCAATAATTTCAATGATTTCGTTCTTGGTCCCAAGCATGGGAAAGTACTCCAGAGTAGGGCAGGCGAACGGCAGGGGCGATGGAACGAGTTTGCCAACGCGTTAGGCACGGTCATTTCTAGAGGCGACCAATTCGACAAGTTCTGTCAAGATTTGATCTCGATCATCGCCCGAAAGAGATAACGCCAATTGCGCCATCAGCAGTCCATATTTGACGCCAATGTTGTAGCGGCTTCCCTGGACTTCCAAGGCGAAGTAGCGTTCTTGCTGAGCCAACGCGGATAAGGCGGGAGACAGCAGTACAGGCGACTTGCCATCGTTAGACTGAATTTGGTTATCTAGGATTTCAAAGACCAACGGGCTGAGGACATGTAAACCGAATAGACAAAGGTAGTGGCTCGATCGCAGACCGGCGACAATCAGCTCTTGTTCTGCCAGTGTCGGTGTTGGCTTTTCAATGACCTTGTTGATTTCATACACGTCGTTACGTTGACTGATTCGCTTGGCGGAAATGGCTCCGAAGTAGGGCAAGCGACGTTCGTGCGTGGCTTGGACGGCCGAGACGCTGCATGATTCTGACTGCGCCATTTTGACCAGCTGAGCTGCGCAGCTTTCGTTCGTGCGGCTCAGATATAGGTGGTCGCCGACCAAGTGCAAGAAAGGTTCGTTGCCAACGAAGGCTTTGGCTGAATGCAACGCGTGCCCGTATCCTCGAGGCGTATCCTGTTCGGTAAAGCAAAGTCGGCCAGCGTGTTCGCCAGCTGCTTGTCGATACGCATCCGCATAGTTGGGGGAAATCACCATGCAGATTTCTTCGGCACCGGCGTCCACGGCTTCCTGAAGGATCAGTTGCAGGGCGGTGCGGTCCTGTCCATGGCGATCAACAACCGATTGGAGTGGAAGGGTTTGTTGTCCAGGGGCGGCTGCTGTGATGACAGCTTTGGCAATTCTCATAGGTTTTAGGGTGTCGTTGGAATCAGGGGGTAAGTTGGCGTAGAAAGGAAGCCAGAGGGGCTATCGAAAGAAACAAGCTATCTAGTCTAGAAATTTGATATAGGAATTTCCAGCCGGAATACTTGTTGGGTTGCCGGAAGTTGGAAGTTTCTAATCGGTGGATTCGAATCTGCCGAACTCAGATGCGGTCGAGTGCGGGATTGCGTTTGCGTTTGGATCGCAAGCAATCTCGGCAGGTGCCGACCACAATGAATCGATGCCCGGTCACTCGAAATCCATGTTCCTGCGCCACCGAGTCTCGGATTTGCTGCAATTCCTGGCTGCGAAATTCAATTAGTTTGTCGCACGTTTGGCAATGAAGATGATCATGCTGAGGATAACCATAGTCATGTTCGTACACGGCGCGACCACTTAAAGACATCTGCCGCAATAAACCGGCGTCGACCAGTTCGCGCAAAGTTCGATAAACAGTGGGTCGACTCACCTTTGGCGATGATTCTAACCTCGCGACTTCGTC
>JAGQOZ010000935.1 GCA_020426955.1 Planctomycetales bacterium | reverse complement strand
GACCTGTACGAAGGTTGTCGCGAAGCTTTTAAACGCAACTTTGAAAGCGTCAAACTCTATTTTCTGTGCGGCCTGCCGGGCGAACGACCTGTTGATCTGGACGGCATCATTGAAATGGCGGAAACGATTTCTAAGATCGGGAAAGAAGTCCGAGGCCGATTTGCGCGAGTCACCGCCAGTGTGTCTAACTTCGTACCCAAAGCACATACGCCGTATCAATGGAACGGCATGCAGACTCGCGAATATTTCGCATGGGCACATCGCTACCTTCGCTCCAAGGTCAAACTTCGCAGCGTCAATGTCAAGTGTCACGATATTGACACCAGCCTGCTGGAAGGGATCTTGAGCCGAGGTGATCGGCGAATGGGAGAAGTCATCGAATTGGCCTGGAAGCGAGGCGCCCGATTGGACAGCTGGCAAGAACATCTGGACGCGCAACGCTGGTGGGACGCTTTACAAGATTGTGAATTGGACCTTGATCGAGTGCTTCATCAACCATACGAACTAACCGACAAACTCCCCTGGGACCACGTCAATGTGAAATATGGCCGCACGTTCTTGGAAAAGGAACAAACTCGTTCCGTGATCCAACTTACCTCGATGGCCGATGCCACCTAGCTCAACGCCCTTGATTTACGTGAAGCATCTTTGACGCGAAAAATCCAGAAAGTCCAGCTACGTCGCGTTGTCAGCGAACAGGGAATGCACCAAACTGGTACGTTGCCCTTGCTACGAAACTGCCTGGTGCCGAGTGTTACTGTTTATGATCGACGAACGGGAAATCTTTGAAATTATCGCAACCACGCTGGAGGTGCCCCTGGAAAAGGTAACCGCCAACGCGGATTTATTAGGTGACTTAGGCGCCGATTCTCTTGCCTTGGCCAGTCTGACCGCCGCCATAGAAGAAAAGACTCAGCTGCAACTGCCCATGGACGCGGTATTGGACATTGAAACCGTGGGTGACATCATCCAGCAACTACAGATGGCCGGAAAATAGCCGCTTCGATTCGAACAAAGCCATCTTCTTCCATCCGCTGCGAACCAATAGTTCG
This sequence comes from Planctomycetales bacterium, assembly GCA_020426955.1. Classification (GTDB taxonomy): domain Bacteria; phylum Planctomycetota; class Planctomycetia; order Pirellulales; family Pirellulaceae; genus JAGQOZ01. The sequence continues at coordinate 978 of JAGQOZ010000935.1, read as the reverse complement.
GTCCTTGATTCGAATGCAATCATCCAGGTGGGACGCGAGCGTTCTTCGCACGCAGAAAAAAAGTTGCTTACATTGGCCGTGAAACGCTACGCTGTAGGCAGCATCCACAAGCGGATTTTTCAGATCGTTTGTCTCATCATTACGAGGTGCGGAAATGGCAATCTTCTTAGAACAATCTTGGCCCGTTCTGGCAATTGGAATCACCGCGTTAATTGTCACACTGGCCATTTGGGTTCAGATGCAACGAGGAATCTTGTTGGTCGCAGCAGCGGCCATCTTGGCGCTGACCGTCGGCGGCGTGGCGTTGGAACGCAAAGTAGTCACCGACTTTGAAGTCTTGCAGACTTCGCTGCAACAGATTGCGGAAGACTTGGCGTCCAACGACATCGATTTAATCGCGCAACATATTTCGACCAAGTCGCCTCAACTACGAAACGATGCCGCTCGGATCTTGCGCCAAGGGACCATCAAACGAGTATCCGTGAAGAATAACTTGGAAGCCGAGTTTTCACAGGAAGATCCACCGCAACGAGTCGAAGCGTCCTTCAATGCCGTGGCCACCGTCACCGCCAAAGGCGACCCGACAGCTATGTACACCGTTCCTCAGTTTTTTACGGTGGTCTTCGAACGAGAAAACGGGCAGTGGAAAGTCGTCTCCTACACCAACAGCGACCCTCGCGACGGCATCCGCCATTGATCGCGTCATCACCACGCTTCGTTCACACTACAACACGCATTTGACAAAAAGGAGACCTCGCAATGGAACATAACTCCATTTTACAATGCAAAGTAATAGTTTGCGCTTTGTGTCTACCAATGATCGCTCTAGTACCTATTGGTCATTGCGACACTGAGGCAACGCAGATCGTCTTGGGATACGGCACGAACCTTACGGAAGCGGACGTCGGTCCCGAAATGCGAGTTCAAGATGCACGCCTCCGCGAATCGACGTTCATCGGCGTAAATCTCCGCAATAGC
>JAGQOZ010000934.1 GCA_020426955.1 Planctomycetales bacterium | reverse complement strand
GCGGACTATCGCACCAGTTTGGCGCGGTTCGGAGGACAATTGGCGAATTCGCCGGATGGACTATTGCGTGATCCACAGAATATTGATGTGGTGGTCATTGGTTCGGGTTATGGTGGTTCCATTCTGGCCGCTCGCCTAGCACCCAGGCTCTATCCTGGCAGGCGATTGGTTGTCTTGGAACGAGGTCGCGAATGTATTCCCGGAACGTTTCCCGATACGCTGCGAGATTGCGTGGCGGAATTGCGGCAGCAACCGCTTTCATCATCTGCGCTGTCGCTGAAGAATCCGCTGGGGTTACTGGATCTGTGCACGAGTCCGGATATCAACGTCATCAGCGGCAGCGGGCTCGGAGGAACTTCGCTCGTTAATGCGAATGTGGCCGCTGTGCCGGACCGAGATGTCTTTGCACAAGATCCCTGGCCTCGCGTTTTTCACAACACCGCTGAACTGGATCTGGGATTTCGTCTGGCCTCTTACGAATTGAACTTGCAATACTCGCCATGCGATACCGCCAAGACAAAAGCACTCGCGCGCATCGGCCATTCGCTCAACATTCCTAGCGAACCGGCATTGGTCGCCGTGACGCATCAGGGGCAAGGACTATCACCGAACCGAAGAAATCGCCAAGGCATGCTGCAGCGTCCGTGTACCATGTGCGGCGACTGCGCTACTGGTTGCAACGTTGGCGCGAAGAATACTCTGCAAATGAACTATCTACCGCTGGCCAAATCGTTTGGCGCGGAAATGTATCCGCAAACCGAAGTGCGTGCTATCCACAAAACCTCGGCTGGCTATTGTGTGGAATTCGTTCAATGGATTTCTACCGAAAACGGACTAACGCAACGCCGTGGACGCGTGTTCGCAAAGATGGTGATCCTGGCTGCCGGCAGCATTGGTTCGACTGAATTGCTGTTGCGTTCGCAAAATGCAAACTTCTGTTTTTCGGCACAACTAGGTCAACGTTGGTCGGGCAACGGAGACGCTTATGGGTTTGTGGTGGGAACGGATAACGTGACAAATTCCGGCGGGTACGGAGCGTACGAAACCGATCAACCTCCAGTGGGCGTCTTGCAACAACGCAACCTGGACCTTCGGCAAAACGTGCCATTCGGACAGCGACTGCTAGTTCAAGAAGGTAATGTTCCGCGAGCCTACCTGGGCATCGCATCGGCTCTGTTTACCGACTCTACGCTCAACAAATCGCTGGTTCTTTTCGCAGCAGGTCATGATGGAAATCGAGGTCGAATTGAAATCGTCAATGGACAAGTGTCTGTTCGTTGGCCCGGTCGAAAGAACAGTGAATACGAACACTACGTCCGTTGTCGCTTGGAACAGTTTGCGCAAGCTGCCGGAGGCAAACCACGCAAGATACCCTTCTTGGCAGAACGCCCACTGACTGTGCATCCATTAGGCGGTTGTGGAATGGCCGATCATCCCAACAACGGCGTGGTGAATGACACGGGGCAAGTTTTTGACGGTCAAACTGGCGGACTGCATCACGGTCTACATGTTGTGGATGGAGCGGTAATTCCAACGTCGTTAGGCGCGAACCCTTTCCTCACCATCGCGGCATTGGCCGAACGAACCGCGATGTCAATCCTGCAGTCCGAACAGTACTCCCATTTGATTCGCCCAGTGGTAAGACGAGCTGGGTAACGCAAGACGCACCCTCGATATTCACTGGAGCCATGAGTATCCATGAACGGTCGATCGTCACTTGGCAGCGAAACATTCTTGCTTTCGCAGCGGTGATGCGACAAGCAAGGTGGCCTACCTGATAGAAAACATGGGCAGCCTACAATTCCCAGCGAAATCCAAACTGCTCTCACGACCGGTTTGAATGCGATTCTTCCAACTACGCGTTCGCGAAGTAAAGACGCAACAGAATCTCCAATGCCATGAAGTCGAGGCGGTTGTATTCCGATTCGGGGCCGAGATCCCGGCCAGAACCAGGCTTGATCTGCAGTTCGTCCGGCAAGTATTCGATGGCCCATTCCCAGCGATTTGTGGCAACCCATTCTCCCGTTCGGT
>JAGQOZ010000933.1 GCA_020426955.1 Planctomycetales bacterium | reverse complement strand
CATCCCACAATTCCCATTCGCCCGACCAAGTTAAATAGTCGGCGACGGTGTAACGGGGGATGGCCATGAGGTCGCTTCGCTATTGAGGTCGCTGCGCTGCTAGACCGCTACGCTTCCAGTTAAGGTAGTTTAGCAGCGCCACGCAGATTACGCGAATCTGGGGGGAGGTCGCGGCGCTGTTGAGGTCGCTGCGCTGTTGAGGTCGCTGCGTTGCTGAGGGCGCTGCGTTGCTGAGGGCGCTGCGCTGTTGAGTTTCTAGTGCAAAAGGCCTGCCACCTGCCCCCGGCCACCGAATTCCTAGCAGCGCAGCGATCTAGCAACTCGAAGCGCAGCGCTCTCAAAACTCAATAGCGAAGCGCCCTCCTAGGCGGCACGCCGTCCTCAACAGCGCAGCGGCCTCAAACGCAGCGTTTTGTCAAGCGAGGGGATTTGCGTTGTCTTTGTCGTGTGTTTGGAATGTGCTGAAACTACGGAACATGCCGGTCGATACGAAAGTACGCAAAACAACTTTTAGGGAGGCTGTTACATGTACATCCAGTATTTTACGAAGACCATAACCGTGCTGTGTTTGGCGAGTTCGATCGGTTTCGCTCAGCCATATGTGGCAAATAACGCGAACAGCGGTTACTTTGTGCGAGTGACACAGGAGTCGCCCGCGCCATCTTCGTCGATTCCAACGCCCACGTTCGCGGATCTGGCTCCCACGGGAAATTCGACGCTGTCGGTTTCGGCGCCAGCAATGGGAACGCAGTCACAAGTGTTGCCCGCTGGATTTTCGGCCGGGTGTGGCGAAAACTGCGACACACATTCGCAACAATGGCAAACCTATTGCCAGGGTGATATCACAGGATTCGATTCTGCCGTTCAACCCACGAATTGCGTTTCGTGTGATTCCAGCGGTCTGTTCGCAAGTCCCTGCGACGCCGGTTGCATTGGTGCTTGCGGTGATGGCAGCTGCCAAGGTCAGTGTGGCGTGTGGGCTCATTACACTTCGGCCTACGCGTCGTTCATATATATGCGTCCTCGAGATGCACAGATTGCCTACGCCGTGCCGATTGATGGACCGATTGCCCAAGCTCCGGCTGCCAATCCGATTCAAATTGCTGGTGTTGGTGTGGTGGAACCCGAATTCGAACCTGCCTTCAACGTTGGTTTCAATCTGGCGTTGAATTCGATGTCTAGTTTGGACATCAACTACACCATGTTCGAAAGTTCGACAATGGATCAGATCGAAACGTCGGCACCTAACGTGATGCGTTCTATTGTTTCGCATCCATCCAGCACCAGTACCGCCACGGACTTCCTGACGGCTTCGGCGAATCTGGACATTGATTACGACGTGCTTGACCTGACCTTCCGACACTTGTTTGTGGGTGGGCGAGTGTTTGCGGTGAACTATTTCCTGGGTGCTCGGTACGGTACGTTGGACCAACAGTTCCGAGCTCACTTTGTGGATAACGGTACCGAAGACGTGCAGACGTCGATTGATTTTGAAGGAGCTGGTTTGCGGTTTGGTTTGGACGCCGAACGTCACGCTTGCCGCAGTCGATTGCGATACTACGCCAAAGCGTCGGCCAGTTTCATTGCAGGTCGGTTTCGAACCAATTACTTCCAAGGCACCAGCTTCGATCCGACAATTGTGGATACGAATTGGGAAGCGGGTCGAGTGGTACCGATTCTGGACTTTGAGATCGGAGCAGGTTGGCGATCGGCGAACGATCGACTTCGCTTGAGTGCCGGTTACATGGTCAGCAGCTGGTACAACATGGTCAAGACAGACGATTTTATCTGGGCCGTGCAGCAGAACAATTTCTTGGAAATGCATGAATCTATCACCTTCGACGGGCTGGTTGGTCGCGTCGAATATCGATTCTAAGTTTCCAAATACCAAACAGCCTCCAAGTTCTGCTTGGTGAAAGCCGGTTGATTCGCGTCAACCGGCTTTTTTGCTGCGCGGACGTTTTTTCCTAGCCCGACACGTGAGCGTTTTTTCATAGATCGACACGTGAGCGTTTTTTCCTAGCCCGAAACG
>JAGQOZ010000932.1 GCA_020426955.1 Planctomycetales bacterium | reverse complement strand
CCGTTGACAACCTCAGTTTTGCCTTTGCGGACGGTGACGAAGTGATTCCGGAGCCTGGCACTTTGGCCATTTGGACAATCATTGGCTTGGTAGGTTGCGTTTCATTCAGCGCCCGCAAGCTCGGCCTAGTTCGACGTTAGAACTCGCGAAGATTGCGAATCTTCGCTTGTTGACATTCACTCCTTTTCAGGGCCTCTTTTGCCCGCTGTTAAGCTGTTCCGGTTTTGCGGCATGACGCGATCATTGCGGTCATGCCGAGCATGGCGGAAATTCTTGAAAGTCTTGTTGCTCCGGTCGATCCTTTTACAGACCAAGTGCGTCTGGGGAGAGTCGCGCCAGTCACAAAGACTTGGCCGCCAGTTGCGCTTGACGAAACAAATCCTGTGGCTTTGTGCGGATTTCCTTCGCGTAGCCCAGAACATCAAGGAGGAATGACATGGTAGTCAACACATTACGCTTGGCCGTCATCGTAACTTTATGTACAGGTAGTATCCACGTGGCTTCGTTCGCAGGCGACTGCGGTTGCTGTTCGCCAGCCGTCACGACGGCCCCATGCGATTCGTGTGGTATTGGTGTGTCCACATGTGATAGTTGCAGTGTTTCATGCGGAGCTGGTTGTAGTTCGGCATGTGGACACGGCTGTTCAGCCTGCGGGTGCAACAGTTGCGGTTCAACTCCAATTGCCAATCTTCTAAAAAGCGGGAACTGCGGCGGTTGTAGCTCCACATGCGATTCATGCTGCCTACAATGCTGCGAGCAGTGGCAAGTAGTAGCTGGAGCGTGGTTTGCGAACCGAACTGACCCAGATCCACTTACCTTGGCGACGCACCAGAATACGGGTCAGGAATTGCTAAACGCCCAGGACTTGGACTATGGTACGCAAGTCGCGACTCGAATCTTCTTGGTGCGAGATCATTCCAACTGCCAAGGCCTGGAAGTCGGATACTTCGGCTTTGACTCGATGAACGGCTCTACGCCGGCTGGCGGCGAAATTTCACCAAGTGCCGCTGGCCCCGGATTGACGTTTCCTTCCACAGCACCTCACACAATCTTTGCCTTCGACTATGGAACTTCGCTTCATAACGCCGAACTTAACTGGCGACGACGCTGCAACGAATGCGTGACCTGGATTGCGGGTTTTCGCTGGATCGAATTGGGCGATTACATTGGGCTTCGCCAGACATCTCCTGTTTCGAACAGCATCTACCAAGTGGATACCGACAATCACATGTATGGCTTCCAATTGGGTGCCAACGCCGAATTGATCAACTGCCAAGGTCGCTTCCACATCGACGGACGATTCCGAGCTGGAGTCTTCTACAACAATGCCGACCAGCAGACCAATGCTCCGATCCTGGCAGGCCTTTCCCCGACTCCGTTTGTCACGGGAGTCCAGGCCGCCGACAATAACACAGCGTTTGCTGGCGAAATCGGCTTGCAAGCGGTCTACGAAATCAACTGCCGCCTGTCCGTCACCGGTGGTTACCAGCTGCTGTGGCTAGATGGCGTGGCGTTGGCTCCAGACCAGATTCCCGTGACCAGCATGTTGGCACCTGGATCGGCAGCACTGGATACCGGAGGCACCGTCCTGTTCCACGGAGCAACTGTAGGCTTAGTGGCCACGTTCTAACGCCAAGCACAAGTCAACTACCATCACATGGATAGTCTGAAACACAGATACTCTCCTTGATGCGAACGCGGAGCAACCTCGTAGGTTCTCCGCGTTTTTTTATTTCCGCCGCCGGTTAATTCAGATCGATGCTGTCACTAGAACCTGGAACGAACTTCCGCTTCGTTCTGGAGCGTCTCCTGCCATTGCTTCACCAGTATTAGCGCGTCCATGGGTGACATCGAATCGAGCGAAAGTTCGCGAATCTTCTCCAGCAAAGGATGATCGGCAAAGTCGAATAGGGTCAACTGCAATTGGCTGGCGCGACGTGGCTGCGGTATGTTCACCTGTTTCTTGCTCTTGCCATTCGCGTTCAGACTTTCCGCTTCCAGATGAGCCAAAATCTGCTTCGCTCGTTCATTCACACTCGCAG
>JAGQOZ010000931.1 GCA_020426955.1 Planctomycetales bacterium | reverse complement strand
CTTAATCGCCTTACGGAAGCTCGTCAAAAGGGCGAAGTTAACTGGCTTCGTCCCGACAGCAAGAGCCAAGTGACCATTGAATACGATGGTTCGAAGGCGTTGCGAGTTGACACAGTAGTGGTGTCGACGCAGCATGCTCCTTCGGTCGAAAATGACGAAATCCGCAAGTTTGTCATTGAAAACGTGGTCAAACCCTCGCTGCCAGCCGAATTGGTGACAGGCGAAGTCAAGTATCACATCAATCCCACGGGACGTTTTGTGGTGGGTGGTCCGCACGGCGATTGTGGTTTGACTGGACGCAAAATTATTGTCGACACCTACGGTGGTTGGGGACGTCACGGTGGTGGCGCGTTCAGCGGCAAGGACCCGACCAAGGTAGATCGCAGTGCCGCGTATATGGCTCGTCATGTGGCCAAGAACATTGTTGCCGCTGGCCTTGCTGATCGTTGCGAAGTCCAACTCGCGTATGCGATAGGCGTTTCCGAACCGGTCAGCGTACACGTCGATACCGAAGGCACGGGCAAGGTGGCAGACGATAAAATCTGCGCTGCGGTTCGCGAGTTCTTTTCCCTGACACCTCGCGGTATCATCGAATACCTGGATCTTCGTAAGCCGATTTTCCGCAAAACGTCTTACGGCGGTCATTTTGGTCGCGATGAATTCAGCTGGGAAAAGACCGATCGCGCATCGGAATTGGCCAAGCTGGTTTCGTAGCCACGAATTGGTCCGTTCGAATTCTTCGAAACGCTTGTGACAACCGTTCGGCACAAGCGTTTTTTCTTGTGTCCAATGTGAAGGTGAAGTGTTGTGACGGAATGGGCGCCGGCGAACGATTGGATTCGAAATTCTCGGCGCACCGGTTTGCTGCGTGGCGTGACAATTTCCATGATTGTTTCGTGGTTGTTCGCGAACAGCATTCTTGCCATTTCGCAAATCCTGGATCGATTGGCATTGTCGTCATCGCCGCCCTTGGCCAACTACCAAGGTTGGCTGGTGGCCTTGCCGCTATTGGCACTGACGGGGTGGGTAGCGAGACATCTACGTCGTCACTGGTTGCTGAATCTGTTTGATTCGGATCGAACTCGATTTGGCCTAGCAATCGCATTTGAATGGGGCACTGTGGCCGCGTTGATTGCCGTGGTCAGCTTGATGCCAACCGGCTGGCTTCAATTCGGTTTGCTGGCGATTGGCCTTTCCGCCGTAGGCACGTTTTGGTGGCAAAGTGGTTTCGTGCGATTCCGGCAGAGTCGGTTCGCAACTCCGTCGACCATGGCCAACAACGTCCATTCTGAATGGGGCGAAGCATCTTCGTCCGACGAGCCGCTGGATCAAAACTGTATCATGCAGATCAAAGTTTGTACGGACGGGAACACTCACAGTATCGAAGGGACCGTTCGAATTCCATTTGATGCTGGCCAGACGGCCCAGTCGGCGCATGTGCTGTTTCATCCGCCATTTGATGTGGTTCCGCAGGTGGATATGGAACAAGTGGATGGGCCTAATGCGAACGTGAAGATTGGCCAGCAATTGCCGCAAGGTGTGCGATTGGACGCGCGAATCGAGAAACCGACAGAACCGGTAAGTGTCGTTGTTGCATTCTTCGCTACGCCCTACAATTCGGAATTGTCCTGATTTTGGCGTTTGTATCGGCACGCTGCGAACCTCGACGTAGGCGTTGCTTCGTGTTCAATGATGAACGTCTGACCTATCCTTTCTTGAATTTAGACAGTAATCATGGCTCGCTGGCCCCGCCACTTTTGGACTTCGGTTTTTACGTACGTCACTATTTTTGTCCTGTTTCCTGCTTTGTGTTTCCTGTGTTATTTGTGGGTAAACGGATGGAATCGTTAGCGGCGGAGCTGCAATCGTAACGCATCACCTAGGGAGAGACTTCGATGGATAAGACCACTTTGGAAAACCGCTTGGCACGGTTCGCCCAGCAGCACCTTTTGCAATTTTGGGACCAACTTGCGCCGACCGAACAACAACAGCTGTCGCATCAGATTCAACAGATTGACTTCCAATTGATGCGATCGCTGGTGACAGATGATT
>JAGQOZ010000930.1 GCA_020426955.1 Planctomycetales bacterium | reverse complement strand
AAAACGCTGCGGTTCACGTTGTTTTCGTTTCCGATGAACCTTCGGACGAAAGAATTCGGACAAATCCGAATGGTGAAGAGCCACAATTCGCACCGATCCGGCGGACGTTAACCGAAATGCTTTCGGCGCTTTCGGAACAGAGCTTGGTCGACGAAAATGGAAATCAAAACACAATCCACGATGCTGTTGTCACGGCGATAGTGCCGGCCATGTTCCAGATTCCGGGAATCTCAGACCAGCCGAATCCTCCCAAGATTTTGGGCGTTGATGCCGATGTCTTGGACCGCTACGACCTAGACACGGATACACAGCTTCCACCGTCGGCTACGTTCGACAACGAAACGCACGTTTTCGTAGAGCAGAATGGAAGTATCAGCCATATCGAATCCAACGCCGATATCACCGAATTCTATGACAATAACGACCCGGCCCCGAGTAACATCCTTCGTTTTCAAGACGCCGACTACGACCAAGACATCATCGGGCTCCTGAATCAATCTGACGTGGCATATTTGCCTGCCGATGGCTTCGATTCATCTGAGGATTTTCTTGCGCAGCGGTATTTCTTCGCGGAAAGGTACGCCTTCTTGGCATGGGAGACTGGTGGTACGGTTTGGGATATTGAACACGCCATCGGCCAGTTGATGAACGGTACCTCTGGGCCTTGGGAACCCGATGACATTCGCGAGCAGTGGGTCGAGAATAACGAAAATGTCTTTGGTACTAGCACAAGGCAGGGCCAAGGACTCGCCAATTTTTCCAAGCTCGTCGTTGATGACATATTCGAAAAAATCCGGTTGCAATTGGTCGATTTCGACGAAAGCGGGAATATCGATCTTGAAGGAGATCTGAGCGCGTTCTTTGATCAAGCGGTTGCTGTACTTGCAAATCCGAATCTGATTTTTGATTTTAACCACTATGATTTGGATGGAGATGGCCAATTTGTTGACACGGCAAATGGGCAGATCGACCAGGACGACATCGTTCGCGCAGTTGCTATTTTTGCAACCGAGATGGGCGACTCAAATTTTGACTATCAATTCGGTTCGTCCGACTTGGTTACGATTTGGACGTCTGGCCAGTTCCAGGACGGAATTGACAACAATTCGACGTGGTCCGATGGGGACTGGAATGGAGATTTTGATTTTGAGTCAGACGATCTTGTATTTGTTTTCACGTTTGGCGGATATGAGGATTCGCAGTACCGAGACGAAAATGGTGATGGAATCCCCGATGTTTTGCCCTTCTGGGCCATCAATATGACATTTACTGGCACCGTTAGTTTCTATTTGCCTTCATGGGGTTAGTCATGAAACAGCGCATGATTTTCGCATTCATTGTGCTGAGTATGGCTGGAAGCTTAAATGCTCAGCTGGTTGCCGTGACCGACAATGTTTGTTCGAAACTCGCGGTTCAGGATGACGCGATTCTGTTCGCGAAAGACAGCCCAGAATATGGCTGCGAACTGTGGGCGTTTAGCAACGGAACGACGGAACTATTTGCGGACATTACACCTGGCCCCGCGTCCACGCGTCCGGGCATCGAAGCGACTCTAGGAAGCGCCTTGATTATCCGGTCGGGAGTTCTAGACGACGACATTGTTCCTTGGACAGTCGCTGCGTTTCGTGATGGCGAATTAATTCCATTTGACAACATTGTTGGAGTTGTTGGAACATTCGCGGAGCAAGTCCTATTGGTGGATCGAAATGGTGATGATCTTCTTGCATATGACGGCGACGAGATGCGCTTTCTGCACTCAGGCGTTCACGGGTATAAATCTGGCCTCGTCGAGTATGAAGGTCGAGCATATTTTGGTGCGGTGTGGGAGGGAATCGGACTGGAGCCTTCCTACTTTGATGGCACTTCGGTCAAGCTATTGGAAAACGTGACGAACCCTGGAAGTACGTGGCCAACTGGATTTCGCGTGGCAGGCGGTGATTTGTACTTTCGAAATGGCACGAACGCTTTGTTCAAATACGATGGCACCGAAGTATCGTTGATTGATCAATTCCGCTTGGAGCCTGGAGTCGTCGGTAACATCACGGAATTCCACGGGG
>JAGQOZ010000929.1 GCA_020426955.1 Planctomycetales bacterium | reverse complement strand
AAGGTCGCCGTCACCGTTCCAGTCGCCTTCCGCCCACGTCGAATTGCCAAGTTCACTATCTTCATATTCACCGCCTTGGAGTGCCAGGACCAAATCAGTCGAGTTGAATTCGCCATCCATGTTGACATCGCCGAAGTAGGTGTTAACCAAATTGTGAACCCAATAGAATTGGTCTTGACTGTCGACCGATTTATCCAAGTTAAGGTCAAACAAATGGATTAAGTGCCAGTTATTTGCCGGGACAGGACTGCGAATCGTTGCGGCGATTAGGTCGATGTCCGAGACGTCAACCTCCTGGTCGGCATTGATATCTCCACGTGGTGATTCGACATACGTGAGTCCGGCAGAGACCGGATCAAATCCGTCCGGAAATATCGTCCATTGATTGTAGGTTGTCGTGGAATCGAATCTTGCAGCAGCCAATGCCGGAACGTTCTGGAAACTGGCATTGGCGAGTTTCGCACCACTGAAATTTGTTTCGAACAATTCTGCTTGATCGAATAGGGCGGATCGCAAGTCGGCACCGGCGAAGTCGGCGAAGAACAGGGTTGCGCAGGAAAAAACAGCGCCTTCCGCCTTGGCACCTCGCAGGCTAATTGAACGCAATTCGGCTTCCGACAAATCGGCCTGTGTTATGTTGGCTTCGGTGAGATCGCCAATTGTCGCGAGCGTCAAAGTCGACTGCGCAAGATTGGCGAACGCGAGATTCCCCAGCTGCGCTTTAGTGAGGTCTTGCCCCGCCAAATCCCAGTGTCTTAGGTCCAAATGGCCAAGCCGAATACCCGCGAGATTCTCTTGTTTGTAGCTTTCAGTGTAATAGAGCTGCTCCTGCGTAATTCCGACTGCCCCATCAAATCGTGCATTTGCAACAATTGCGTCTGTGAAATCTGCATTGGTTAGATTCGCATCATTGAGCCAATCGCCCGTCAAATCGGCACCGCGAAACTGTGCGTTTGTCAACACCGATTCGGAGAACCCGCTGCGTTGCAAGTTTTGTTCGACGAAGTTCCATCCTACAAGATTATTCTGGTTCAATCTCAAACGCGTCAGCTGCCCTTCTTGGTAACTCAGTGTGAAATATAGCTGGGACGCCGTGAAGCCAAGGTCAGTAACGCGGTAGAAAGATGTGTAGGCAACGATTGCGTCCGTCATGTCTACATCCCGCAGTGAAACGTCAGCAAATCGCGATGTCGTTAGGTCCTGTTGCGCAAAACTCCAGCCTGTTGGGTCGAGACTTCGAAACGTGACATCTTGCAGTCCACGGCGTTGATAGTCGGACGTTGACTGCAGCTGATCCTGCGTAAAACCAACGAGACGCCAGAGATTCGCGCCGCGAATCAACGCATTTGAAAAATTGGATCCGGTGACGTCTGTTTCGACTAGCGAAGCGTCGGTCAAATCCGCATTACTGAGGTCGGCGTTTTTCAAGTTAGCGTTGGTTAAGTCTGCTCGCGTCAGATTAGCAGCTTTAAGATTGCTGCCACTCAAATTCGAATCACGAAAATCTACGGCTACTAGCACGGATTGGCTGAGGTCGATCCCAGTCAAGTTTTCGCCACTGTGTTCCTGACCGCGATGGTTTTCTTCGGCACGATTGGTGAATGGCAATAGAGGATGAGTCGCCGGTTGTTGCCCGTACGTGGCAACCATAGCGGATGCAACTACTATTATGCAGATTGAGTATTGAACCATGGCTCGCTCCGTTCTACACGAGAATCTTGTTGAAAGGATCAAGTAGGCCAAGAAAAGTCTCGAGGCCCAGTTTGGTTGAAAACAGAAATCGAGGGCATCGAATCAAGGAAACATGCGTCTGTATACTAGTAACGAAACGGTCTGTCACGATTTTTCTGTACAGACTCGGCTTTTTTGCACACCGGGCGAATTTTAAGGCAATGCCAACTACTTTGTAGTGGAGCTTCGCCAGCCGTCCGATATCAAACAATGCCCTAAGAAACCGAGCGGCTTGCGTTAGTTCGTGGAGAATACACATTGACGATGTTTTAACGGAGCTCAGGCGGTTACGAGCAAGTCTGAATCGCCGACGTCCAAAACAGACGCCG
>JAGQOZ010000092.1 GCA_020426955.1 Planctomycetales bacterium | reverse complement strand
GTGGTGACGTTCTATGCGAAGCGACCGATGAATCGCAAGAACGTTTGAGCCAGTCTGGCCAAGGTCAGATTATTCGCGCGATGTCTGCCGAAGACCAAAACGAATTGCTGCACATGCAGCTTCAATCTCGATCAGAATTTGAAACGTGCCAGCAGTATGTGAAACAGCTCGGGCTGGATATGCAGTTGGTGGACTTGGAGCATGTCTTCGGCGGCGAACGAATTGTAGTCTATTATTTAGCGGAAGAGCGAATTGATTTTCGCGAGCTGGTTCGGCAATTGGCGGCCGAATTTCAGACGCGTATTGAAATGCGACAGATTGGCGTTCGTGACGAAGCGAAGTTGTTGGCCGACTATGGTGACTGTGGCAAACCGGTTTGTTGCAACACGCACCTTTCGGCAATGCCACCCGTTTCCATGAAAATGGCCAAACTGCAGAAAGCTACCTTGGATCCCACAAAGATTTCGGGGCGTTGCGGTCGACTTAAATGCTGCTTGCGATATGAATACGACACCTATGTCGAAATGCGACGCGAATTACCGGCCGTGGGTGCCGAAGTCATTACGAATAATGGACGAGCACGTATTCTGAGCCAATCGATATTGACGCAACAGTTGGTAGTGGAAATGGAAGATCATCGCCGAGTGATGATCAATGCGACAGATGTGCTGACCGTTTTAGAATCCAAAGGATCCAGGCGTCGCGAACCGAAAGACCGACCCGACGCGTCGAATTCGGCGGGACGAAATCGAACCAACCCCAGGCGAAGGGCTAATCGACCACCTTCGTCAGAAGATCAGGCATGAGAAGGTATCTATGAAGCATCCTATTATCGAGCTGCTGGAGCGAGACGATCGGTACAAGGTAGAAGCGTATGAATTCGTTCGTGAATCGCTTGCTTACGCTCAAGATAAACTAGGGCTGGGCGAAAGCCACGGCGAAGAAACAGATGGTGAACCAGTCCAGCGGCATCTGACGGGGCAGCAACTGTGTGATGCCAGCCGCCAGTATGCGCTGGAACAGTTCGGCATGATGGCTCGAGTAGTCTTGAATAACTGGGGTATCTATTCCACCAGCGATTTGGGCGAAGTGGTTTACAATCTGATCAGCGTCGATCTGATGAAACGTTCTAAGTCGGACAAGCGAGAAGACTTTGATGATGTGTTCGATTTTTCGACTGCGTTTGAATCGGAATTTCAGATTTCACAATCGGAATGATGGGAAATGAGTTTACGAGGTAACAAATGCTGGATCGCGACGCGGACCAAACGGCAAAAGCAAGTCAATCACCAGGCAGGTTGGCACGCCCGTTTGTGGCTCGTCCCGTGTTCTTGTTGGTAACTTCGCTTGCCTTGGTGGCCTGGATTCTTGCGTTGGTCGCTTTGATTTGCGTTGAAAACGGCTAGTCTTTGGTCCAATTGATCACCGGTTCGGGCCAGTCTACCAAAAATGGGGATTGGCAGTTGGGGCATTTCGCCTGCTGTGTGATGAAGTCTGCGCTGAACGTGCAGCGTTGATGGCAACCGGGGCAACGCATCTGAAAACGAACCCTCTGTTCTGCTCGAGCCATCGCTTCGACCGGAACGTTTTCGAACCGAATGTCCGCTTCGTTTAAGTTGGTGAGCAATTCTTTGGTAAGCGGCGCCACGCCACAAATGCGATTTGCCATATGGCGAATGGAATCTTCAAAGAGGTTTCGGACAACGCGGCCGTTTCCAAAGTGTTCGTCGCGATGTTGGAATAACCAATCAAAGCCAATCAGCAATTTCTTGCGAACCTCCGGTTTCAGCTGATAGTGATTCAACGCACACAGGCGAGCAAAGATACGCCCTAGATCCGACGGTCCGTAATCGGCGAATAACAGTCGGCGATTGAACCGAGACGAAAGTCCTGGATTGGCTTTTAGTAGCTGCGTCATAGGGCCAGGATAGCCCGCCAAAATGACAATCAGGCGGTGGCGGTCATCCTCCATGCGTTTCAGCAAGGCCTGCAGTGCCTCTTGTCCATATGCATCTTCGCCTCTCGCCACCAAACTATATGCTTCATCAATAAACAGGATTCCGTCTAACGCTTCGTCTATCTTCTTGTTGGTTCGTGGTCCCGTTTGGCCGGCATATTGAGCGACCAGATCGGACCGATCCACTTCAACGACGTGCCCTTTGGAGACAATGCCCATGCCTCCTAAAAGTCTGCCTACGATTCTAGCAACAGTGGTCTTGCCGGTTCCTGGATTACCGTCGAATACCATGTGCAATGTAATCTGCATCGCCGGCATGCCAGCTTCTTGTCGATGTCGTTGCAGTTGCAAAAAATTGACCAGCGACTTTACTTCGTTCTTAATGGACTCCAATCCAATAAGGCCGTCCAATTCCTTCATCGCTTCGCCAAACATGTCTTCCCGACTGGCCGGTTCTATCGACTTGTTCGCGGAACTGGGGCGCGCTGAAGCACGCGGTTCTGCAGTCGGTAACAACTGCTGCACCGTAGGCGTGTCACCGTCCGTCCGCTCCAATGTTGGATCGGAAACGTGAAGTTGGTACAGATGTGTCTCTAATTCAGCCTGCAGATGTTGAAGTGCTTGCCGAGTGGAATCGATCAGATGGCCGTCGGCTTTCGCAACCAAATTGGCAAGTCGCATGACCACCGTTTCCACGTCGGCGGAGTAGTTTGACAACGGCGGATATTGGCAAAACGGGCGAATCACGGAATACCAAGTCAGTCGCTTGGACCGCTCAAACAAACCTTCGACGGCTTGACGCAGTTCTCGGCCTTTTAGGGTCTTACCCCAGACGTGTTCCACCAGTGCTTCCGCTAGTCGCCGCTCGCCAGCACTCCACTTGCGATCAGATAGAGCGACCGTCAAATAGCACTTCACTACCAGCCCGCGGTGTAGATCGTCCATTAAGTTGACAAAATCGGACGATGATTGACGAAGCAAATGACCATGATCCCGAGCTAATTCGACGCCGCTGGTCAAATACAATTGGCGGCAGTCCGTCAAAGTTTGGCGAAATTCCGGTAGCAAATCATGGTCGGATTCGTTCACGTTGATCGAATACCTCGAACGGACTAACGAACGTGCTCGGTTCGCTGGACTATTAACCCTGGCGGCGCAGCTGTCACGAATTCCATTCTAGTTTGCCGCGCAGAAAAAAACTCGACCGGATGCCCAAGAGTCGAGTTGAAAAGGGGTGACTGAAGGGATTCGAACCCTCGACGTCCAGAGCCACAATCTGGTGCTCTACCAACTGAGCTACAGCCACCAAAACGAGATCAAGGAGTCTATGTTAGTAAACGATTTGGGTCAACAGGGAGGCAGGCCAGCTGCGGCCAGACGGTTGCGAGTTGGTGCTTGTGGGTGATGTCTTGTGGCTTGCAAGTGGCGGTTGGCGGTATACCGACATTTTTCGCAAAAAAACCCCCTGTCATACTCGACAGTCACCTGAAACTAGTGTTGCTCGCCACATTTTTTTTAAATAAATCATTACGAAGCGGCAGAATTCTGATCGTTCTCGATCACAAATAACGTCTGGAGTTTGTAGAGTGCGTGCGAAATTCCTGAGAGGACTCCATCGAAAATTCTGGGGAGAGTGTGATGAAGCAAGCGAATCAAGAATCGGTACAAATGCTGGAGGAACTTCGGAAGCGGGGCTTCCATTATCTTAGAACATTTGATGACGGCGAAACATGGCGAGGCACGAATTCGTACGGATTGAAAATCGATACATTGCTTGAGGCCGGCAACTTTCAGGGCAGGATTGTTGTGTCGGATCACGACTCCTGTTTTATTTGGGTTCGGCGCGACGCCGTTCCGACGTCAAATTAGGTGGTTCGTCTGCTAGCGGCAGCGAAATCCGGAATGTAGAGCCTTTTCCCAATTGGCTTTCTACGCTGACGCTTCCACCGAAGAATTGTGACAAGTGTTTGACAATAGACAACCCTAGTCCTGTCCCACCCAATTCCCTGGACCGTGCCTTATCCACGCGAAAAAAGCGTTCAAACAAGCGGTCTTGATCTTCCTTAGCGATACCAATCCCGGTATCGCTAACTTCGATTTTGGCGTAGCTTCCACTCGCATACCAGCGGACGGTCACTTCGCCTGCAACGGGCGAATACTTGATGGCATTGTCAATCAGATTGTCCAGCATTTGCCGCACCGCCTCGTCATCTGCCAGTACCGCTAGTGGCTTTGGTGGCGGAGCTTGGCTTAGGCGAATCGATTTTGCTTCGGCAGCATTGGCGTGATAGGCCAGTGAATTTTCGACCGCCACATCAATCAGGACTTCCGCCGTTTCAAACGCTTGCTGACCCGATTCGATTTTTGCCAGACTCAGCATGTCCATAATCAACTGTTGCAAGCGGTTGGCCTGTTCTTCGATGCGTTCCACAAACAGGACGTTGTTTTCTTGGTCGTGAATCGCACCAGACCGCAGAGTCTCGGCGTATGCCTTGATAGAACTAAGAGGAGTCTTTAGTTCGTGCGATACGTTGGCCACAAATTCCTGCCGAACGGACTCTAAACGTCGCAGTTCGGTCATGTCATCCATGACAATCACCACGCCGGGGCACGGGTCGCCGGGTAGTGGGCCGGCATGAACCGCGACAGTAATTCGATTCGCGCCGAAAATGTCAATTTCCGTCTTGATGACGTTGCCTGTCTTGATGGCGGATTGAGCAGCTTCGTACAACGTTTCGTCCCGAATCGTGCTCAACAACATCCGGCCTCGTGATTCGTCTGACGCAAAACCAAATAGTTGGCCAGCCGCATCGTTCGCAAACATGATGCGCACATGGTTGTCGACGGCCACTACCGCTTCCACCATGCCGCCCAAAACGGCTGCCATCTGCTCGCCTCGTTCACGAAGTTCCGTAATCCGCGACACCAATTCCACACTCATGCGATTGAAGGACCGAGCCAGCCGACCTACTTCGTCACGGTTGTTAATTGCCAAATGCTGTTGGTAATCTCCGGCGGTTATCGCTTCGGCAGCTTTGGTCAGTTCTGTCACGGGGCTAAGAATCCGATGGACAAAGTAGTAGTTTAGCAACACCGCCCCGACACATACCAAACCGGTGAAAGACCAAACGATACCTCGCACTCGACTGACTTGGGAACGAACATCTTCCATGGGCAATGAAACTCGAACATAGCCCGTCGGTTCCGAACCCGAACCGACTCGCAACGCATAGTAGCAGTATTCTTCGCGTTGTGTGGAACTCATTCTGGTGGCGATCCCTTCGCCAGAATTCTTGGCTTGTCGAAACTCAGGACGGTTGGCGTGCGATTCCATTTTCAGGACTTCGGGAATGGTTTCCTTTTCCGATTCGACCAAGACTTCGCCCGATGGCAGCACGATGGTCAGGCGGAGTCCAGTCTGCTGACCTAGCTGATAAACTCGCTTCTGCAATTCAGACCGACTGTCTTCCGAAATCGAATCGTCTAAGTCGCTTTGAAGAAAGATGGCGGCGTTTCGCATTTGTTGCTGGCGCAATGCTTCAAACTGAGCCTCTTGATTGTTGGTCACCAACACGCCAAAAAAAAGCGCCGACAAAAAGAACGGCCCGACACACGCCAAGAAAACTTTCCAAAACAGTTGCGAAGACCACATGAAGAAAACTCGCTGCTTAAAACAAACGGAAGGAACGGAGCGAGCGAATTATCCTAGCAAAAAGTTACCGATCTCGGCTGGCAGGTCACAAAAAAAAGACACCAGTTGTAAGCAACTGGTGTCTGGAGTGGACCATTGGACATAGCGGACGATGATTACGCCGGTGCTTGGCCAAATTCGGGACGTCGGCGTCCCAGTTGACTCTGCAATCTTTGCACAATGCTGCTGTGCATTTGGCTGACACGACTTTCGCTCAAGTCCAGAGTCGCGCCGATTTCTTTCATGGTTAGTTCTTCGTAGTAATACAAGATGATGATCAATCGTTCGTTGCGGTTGAGTCCTTTGGTAACAAGTCGCATCAGATCGTTCTTGTGAACTCGCCGAGTCGGATCTTCGCCTTTCTTGTCTTCCAGGATGTCGATTTCACGGACGTCCTTATAGCTGTCTGTTTCGTACCATTTCTTGTTCAGACTGATCAGATTGACGGCGTTGGCTTCCATCATCATCTTTTCAAGCTCTGGCATGGACAGTTCCATGTGTTCTGCCAACTCTTTTTCTGTTGGCGGACGGCCATGTTTGGCTTCCAGCTGCTTGGTGGCTTCACCTAGCTTGCTGGCCTTCGAACGAACCAAACGAGGCACCCAATCCATGGTTCGCAATTCGTCCAGCATGGCTCCGCGAATTCGCGGCACGCAGTAGGTTTCGAATTTCACGCCACGTGAAAGATCAAAAGCGTCAATGGCATCCATCAGGCCAAATACGCCTGCGGAGATTAAATCGTCCAGTTCGACACCATCGGGCAGACGAGCCCAGATGCGTTCTCCGTTGTATTTCACCAACGGAAGATAGCGTTCGACCAGCCGATTTCGAAGCGACTTGTTGGTCATGTCGGCCTTGTAATCTTTCCAAAGCTTCTCCGTCTCCGGATCAATTGGTCGCTTTGGCCTTACTTCATTCGTCGCAGTAGTGACTGCCATGCAATCCTCCGTGATCAATTAGTAGATTGGCAATCTGTTATTTGCTTGCGCTCAGTTGTTCGATTTCCATTCTTCGATAGACTGATGCGATAAATGGCTGTTCAACTTTTGAAAATCGGAATGTTCTTAGTGAACCAGCTTGTAGCAAGCCATTTTGAGCAGGCGATCTTCATTGGTCACCCAGCCATGACTTGCCAACGACTTCTTTATATTTCACCGACGGAAAAGTTTGCCTACGCGATAAAGCCTGACTCGCCATCGCGCGACAAGGCTCTTTCGAGTTATCGGTGAAAGTTGGTTGACAATTTAACTTCTTTTCTAAGTAATCCAAGATTCGTTTGTGGTCCCCAAATTCTTGGGGCTCGTTCCGGGGCAGTTCGACTCCTTCTAAGCTGCCCGTGTCACCGGGCGAACGGTTTCATCAAGTTGTAGCGCGATTTCATTTAGTTGTAAGCTTGCGGCGCAGTTGGGTTTCCAAAGGATCAAAGGTCGTTGAGCAGCCAGGGCCGCATGAAACGCTGGCTCCTCTGTAATGGCACCGCTGCAAAACAGAGCGAGATTCAGGAATCGACTGGCCGATAGCGCTAAGCGTTGGTGCAGATTTTCCGCCACGGGCGTGCTTTCACAGCGATTCAATAACGTGCGAATCCGGGCCGAAGTTGTCTGTCCTGCCAGCGTCTTCATGGCCGAATAGCAGTCCATGACGGCTTCCGGAGCACATGTGGAAACAATATGTATATCGTGCACCGATCTCAGCCATGATACGTAACCATTCTGATCCACGTCACCGGCATCAATCAGCACGTGGTCATAGTCGCTGGTGGTAGCGGCGGTGATCACGAGTTTGACGCTGGACGCGGTCAGTTGTTCGTGCATAGACTCAGGTTCGCTGGCCAGCACATCAACTCCGCAGGGACCTGTTTGGACAAGTTCTCGCAGGGTTCGCTGATTTGACAAAAGAGCCGCCAAGGCAGGTGCACTGCTAATTCGACAATGTCCAGCGATGTCGGGTGATTCGCATTGACTATCGATGACCAGAATTCGTTTGTTGCGTCGAGCCAAGCTGACGGCCAAATTGGAGACCAATGACGTGGTGCCGAAGCCCGATTTGGCGCCCAGAAACATGGAAATGCGACAATGTCGAACCGAATCGACGGACCGAATCGTCCGTTGACTCATGCGTTGACGAAGTGTTTCTGCTTGATCGTGAACCACGTTAATGTGCTCGCAAGGTAATCCAGATTCCAAACTTCGGAAAACTAACTATTGGTTCCAAGGATGACGTCCCAAGACGGCTTGGGCTAAGTCGATTGGCTTTGCAACGTGAATATCTTCTGGGACCGATTGACCCGTAGACACATAACTGACAGGAATACCGGCTTGAAAAAGAGGTACCAATTGCCCCAACGCGGCCGCTTCGTCCAGTTTTGTAAACGCAATGGAATGCGGCTGGATGTGTCGGAACTTGTGCACCGTTCGCGCCAAATTTGTACCTGATTCCACCACGCTCAGTACCAATTGAAGATGGTCCACAGGAACGGCCTCAACCAGCGATTGAAGTTCTCGCATGTGCATTTCATGGTTCGGACTCCGGCCAGCGGTGTCGATCAGAATCAGGTCTCGATCAGACAGTTTGTGAATCGCCGTTTTCACATCGTGGGCTGTCTGACCCACCTCCATTGGAACGCCCAGAATGTTGGCATACGCTTTCAGTTGATCGGATGCTGCCAAGCGGTAATGGTCCACGCTGATCAAGCCCACGGTCTTATTGGACTCTAATAGGTAGTGAGCCGCCAGTTTGGCGGCCAACGTTGTTTTGCCCACGCCGGTGGCGCCAACCACGGCCACTACCGTCGGTTCGCCCGGTCTCAATCGGAATGGCCCTGTCGTCGCTATATGTTCCTGAATAATGCGAACCAGCTTGGCTTGCCACGTAGGCGAACCGTTCCATTCGGAAGGCGAATACTGTTGTTTTATGGCGGCAAGCAATTCACTCGCCGTATTGGTATCACAGTCCAAGGCTCTCAGTTCGGAAAGCACTTGATGGTCCAATTCCGACACGGTTGCAGCCGGTGGCGAAGGGGCCTGACGAGCCGCCGGGCGGTTGGTAGAAGAAGGTCGGATTTGCGCCGTTTCCCCGGGCAGGTCACTGTCGGAGATGCTGACGCCATCTGCGGTCAGATCAATTCCACCGTCCCAGGCAGTTGGAGTACCTGACGAATTGGAATCATGATTAGACGTTCCATTTTGGCCGCGATGCCATTTGGTCAATGATGGTGGTTCCGTTGGCTTTTGCGTACCGACAGGTTCATCTTCGCAGTATTCTAAGCGAACCAGTTTGAACGCTTCTGCCAATGATTTGGTGCGATATGATCGAAGTTCCATCTCAACAAGCCTCCTCGCTGGCAATACCCACCGTCACAATCTTTGTATCCGAAGTAATCTCATTCGTTCCCAGGCAAACCAGATCGGGAATGGTATCTGCGGTCAGTTGTCGTATCCAACGTCGTAATGGCGACCGCACCAGCAAGACAGGCGGATGTCCTTGCTGCGTCAAGTGTTCGATGGAAGCGGCCAGTGAATTCCGCAAGCGATTACTTAGTTCGGATTGTTGCCGGGGCTGTGCGGCGGCAGAACTGGCCAGACATCGAGCCAGTTCGTGCTCCAATCCGGCATCCAGCGTAATCACGTGCAAACGCCCCGTCGTGTCTCGGTATTTCTGGCAAATGGTTCGCGCCAGTGCGTGGCGAACTTCTTCCGCTAGGGCCTCGATGTCGGTCAGTTGGTCGGCGTGATCGCTTAACGTTTCCAGAATCAGTCCCAATTGTCGAATCGGAACTTTTTCTGTCAGCAACATCCGCAGTACTTGCTGAACGTTTCCCAGCCGAATTCCCGCCGCCTGGATTTCACTCACAATGGCGGGCGATGTTTTTTCCAGTTCGTCCAGCAAATGCCGAGTTGCATCGCGAGTCAATAATTCACTGGCATGATGGTCAATGACGTGTCTTAGGTGACGAGTGACCACGGAAATGGGTTCCAAAATCTGGCAACCAAATTCCTCCGCTTTCGCTCGATCTTGATGATCCACTTCGTAAATGCGACGATCGAACGCGGGGTGACGGATGGAAGCCGAAAGACTAAGCATCGGTGACGCCGCCGGAGGAATCGCAACCAGCTTTTGTACGTCAATTCGCGCCGTGGAAACAATGCCGCCGTTGACCTTGATTTGGTAGTGGTCGTCCGCCAACTTCAGGTTGTCTCGGATTCGCACCTTGGGCAATACCATGCCCATCTCGGCCGCCACCAGCTGACGCAAAGATGCAATTCGAGCCAACAAGCTGCCGCCTCGTTTCGAATCCGCCAATCGAATCAACGACATGCCCAATTCGATTTCCATGGCATCCACTGCCAAGTAGTCTTCAATACGAGATTCCGTTCGAACCGGCGTGGCTTTCTTACGAACCGGTTTTGGCGAAGTGGTCATTGTTGACGTAGCGGCTGCCGGCTTGTTCAGCGCGAACGCAATGCCCAGGCACCCCGAACCCAATGCCAAGACCGGAATGGTTGGCAACCCCGTAAATGCCAGCATGGCCAATAGTGCGCCGGCCACAATCATCACTTGTCGCTGAGCGAACAGTTGCTGAACCAATGAAACGGGCAGGTTCACTTGTTGAGTGCTGCGAGTCACTAGAATGCCAGCGGCTAATGAAATCAATAATGCTGGAACTTGGCTTACCAACCCGTCTCCGATGGTGAGCTGCGAGAAAACTCGCAATGCATCGGCCGGCGCCATTCCATATTTCAAGATTCCAAGTGCCAAACCACCCACAATGTTAATGACGGTGATAAAGACGCTGGCAATCGCGTCACCTCGCACAAATTTGCTGGCTCCGTCCATCGCTCCGTAAAAGTCGGCTTGGTGTAAAATTTCCTGACGTCGTCGGTTTGCTTCCGTTTCATCGATCGCTCCCGCGTTTAAATCGGCGTCCACCGCCATTTGACGACCCGGAAGACCATCCAGTGTGAAGCGAGCGGCAACTTCGCTGATGCGAGTTGCTCCTTGTGTAATAACGATGAACTGGATGACGGCAATGATGCTGAAAATCACAACACCCACAAACAGTTCGTTTCCTGCCACATATTGGCCGAAGCTTTGAATAACACCCCCGGCCGCATCCATTCCATCTGTGGTGGCTTTGGTTAGAATGAGACGCGTCGTGGCGATATTCAGCACTAAACGAGACAGCGTGGTGGCCAACAGCACCGTTGGAAAGACACTGAATTCCAACGGCGCGGAAACGTAAATGGCCGTCAATAGAATGATCAACGACACCGCTAAATTGGCAATTAGCAACACGTCCATGATCCCAGCCGGCATCGGAACCAGAATGACAAACAAGCCAATCATGATTCCCAGCGGGAACAGGTAATCGCGAATTCGCAGTAAGTTGCTCATGGACGAAGCGGAGCCTTGGGTGAAAGGCAAATGAAAAGTTTTGAATATTTGTTGATGTGCGAGGCGGAGAGTACTTCATCCCAAAATCAATGTCCAGATAGATTCGCAAAGAACGAATTGCCGATGAACGCAGTCAGATTCGCACGGATGAATGTGACACATGGGGCGAACCACCTTGGACGGGAATTGCGGTAGCAAATGCACAAACAGACCAATACGTATCCACTTTGGGCGCCTCGTTTCTGGCACGGCATGTTGCTGTCCGATTGGATCAGCACGGCGGCGGCGAATCAGTTTCGCATGCATCCGCTGCGTTGGGCGCTTGCTACTAGTGTCACGGCCATGACAGCGGCGAATTCAGTCATGCGCCAGCTGGATGAATGGCGGTTTGCCAACCAAGTGTCACAGACTGAATTGATAGACGATCCGGTCTTTATTTTGGGGCATTGGAGAAGCGGCACTACCTTCTTGCATGAATTGTTGGCACACGACGAACGCTTTCATACACCCACCACGTACCAGTGCTTTGCCGCCAATCACTTTCTGTTGACGGAATGGTGGATGCCCAAAATGTTTGCCTTCCTGATGCCGTCCAAACGTCCCATGGATAATGTTCGCTTGGGATGGCACGAACCTCAGGAGGACGAATTCGCCCTATGTTCGATGGGACTTCCTTCGCCCTATCGCCGAATTGCGTTTCCCAAGACGTCGGACGAGTTCTTGGATTGGCTGGACATGAGGAACATTCCGGCGGACCAATTGCAAGCTTGGCAAGACGGTTTTCAATGGTTCTTGAAACGTTTGACACTATCGTCCGGCAAGCAAATTGCACTCAAGTCGCCAACGCATACGGGGCGGCTGGCGCTACTGCATCAGATGTTTCCTAACGCCAAATTCTTGCACATCGTCCGCAATCCGTTTTCCATCTATCCGTCAACGGTAAATTTGTGGAACACGTTGGATTTTGCTCACGGGCTGCAGATTCGCCAGGACGACACCATTCAGGAATACGTGCTGACGGCATTTGAACGCATGTATTCAGCCTTCGAAGATGCACGAACTCATGTTCCGGCGAACCAAATCTACGACATTCACTACGAACGCTTGGCCGCCGAACCGATCGCCGAATTGAACGCCGCTTATCAGCATCTGGACCTGGGTGACTTTTCTGCCACCGAACAAAACTTGCGCAACAAAGTCCAGCAACAGAAAGACTACAAGACCAATCGATATCAGATAGACGAAGATGTGCGATCGGCGGTCGCTCGACGCTGGCAGCCCTATTTTGAACGCTACGGTTATGATGCATCGTAAGCTTGCCGCCGTGCCCCGCATTCTTCAAACCGAGTGACACCGCTATTCCGAATTACGCCATTCCGTATTGCGTGCTATTCGCTGGGCCAATCTGGTAGTTCAAACTTCTTTTTGACGTTGGCCGTATGTTCGTCATAATGCTTCTCCATTTGCAACAACAACGCTTCCAATGTTGGCCAAAATGTGGCTGGCGGTTTTTCCGTAAGCGAAACCTCTTTCAATAAATAAGCATAGCGGCGGCAAAAGTCGTCCACTCGCTGCATGGCTCGAGCTTCTTCCGCTCCGGACCAATCGGGATGCCGAGCCTGATAGTCTTGCGGCATTTGCTGCGGATTCCAATCCACAACCGGAATATTGGGATCCAACGCATGATAGATTTGCGAAAAGAACAGCAACTGTCGCCCTGCCATGTGTTCCGCATTCCAGCGCGGAGTATGTGTCCCGTTAGATGGCTTGAAATTCATTTGCTGCACCGACAATTGTCGAAACACATCTTGCGAACGTCGATTGGCCGCCTCCATGCGATCAAATAGCGCCTTCAGATGCTCCGGTGTCGGTGCCGGAGCGGCCAGCAATGACATCGGATCCGACTGGAGCTTCGTGTCTGATTGAGCGGCCGTCTGAGCCAGCACAAAAGCGGGTTGCATAAGCAACAGATTGATTCCAGCCAACCATACTGCCAACCGAAGCAATGCCATGGCGATTCTCCTTGGTTTTATTTCTGTCGAACACAAGATCCACACGATTCTATGCGCAAATGACGATTCGCAGAACCAGTCGCTCGAATCAATCGTACCGCAGCCGTCTTTTTCCTAGTACATTCGATTCGTCGCAATCAATCGGAATTCTCCGCTCGTCATTCTTGGTCTTTATGTGGATCTGGATTATCCTAGTAGGGTTGGTTGTCAGTGGCTTTGGTGCTACCTCAGGCAATGTCAATTCGTTTCATCCGGTTGAGCTCACAGGCGTACTCCATGTCTTTCCCGCGTTTCCGTCGTCGCAACTCGATACGGCATCAAGCTTCCATGCAGTCGCTCGGCCAATTTGAACGGTTGGAAACCAAGCGGCTCCTTACGGCGGTCGAACTGACGACCGAACAAGTGCTTCTGGATGCGAATGATTTCGATCAATACCGCAACGCGACGTTAGAATTGGCGGACGTGAACGCCGACGGCATTACAGATGTTGTTGTTGCACGGCACGCGACGGGCGAGTTCGGCTGGATGGCGGTGTCGGCAGTAGAATTCGGGTGGGCCACTGCGGTGCTGCAGCCTGTCGGCGTCGAAGCTGGCTTGCTAGATGTCACGGTTCAGGACTTTATCGGTGATAGTCATGTCGACTTCTTGGTTCGAACCGATACATCGTTGGTGCTGTACGAACAAACGAGCAATTCCACATTTCAGCGTCACGCTATTTGGGGATCGAACGATACAATTCGCAGTTTGGAAATCTTGGATTTTGATTTTGACGGCCAGGCAGATCTCGCAGTTCTGGACGACTTAGACCAAATTACAATTCTGCACAACAACGGCGATGGCACATTCACGCAAACGGATTCAAGCCGAGTCGGGTTCTTGGTGGGGCAGATTGATTATCAGTCCCGAGATACCAGTTTCTTGATTGGCAATGACGAACAGGGGACGGTGCATCGTCACTTTGTGAACCAAGACGGCGTGCTTTCCAACAGCGGACCGGTTGTGGCCGAGCTATCGGCTTATTCGAGATCCCCGTTTTTGTTGACGGACTTTGACGGTGATAATCAGGTTGACATGTTGGCGAATTCGCAAGGAGGCCTGGATTGGCTGGAATGGAATTCGACCAAGCAGGCATTCGTTTTTAGCGAAACACTTATTCCTGATCGCACGTTCGAATCGATCGACGTTTTCGATTTCGATGGAGATGGCCAACTGGAATTGCTACTGCCAGATTCGGAAGGCTATGTCGAGTATCAGCGGTCTCCTGACGAATCGGGGGCGACAAGTTATGTAAGGAATCTTTCGCGGCGATTCACAAATTACGCGATCGCAGACCGTGCGCATGATGCATCAGGGCCAATGTTGATCACGGCAAATGGAGCCGAAAACAGGCTGGTTGCATTTGACGACCACGGCATGTCGAGCGAGATGCGGGCGCCACGCATCAGCCGTCCCGCAGCTACTTCAAACATGAATTCGCGAATCATTGATCAAGACCTCGTGATAAAAGCGGTCGATGGCGGCGCGATTCTCTACTCCAATTTTACCGAAGGCAACACCATCGGCCGAATCGTCGCTCCGCCTCAACCGGAGTTGCGTTTTGATCGGTCGGTCATCATCGACGGAGTGACCGGCTTGGTCTGGTTCGGCGACGGGTATATCCAAATTCAACCCAATGCGCTTGAACCGACACTAAGTGACAAGCTCCATGGTGTTTTGGTTATGGATACCGGCGAGTTTAACGGCGATGGACGAACCGACCTATTGCTTGCCGAAGGGGATCGCGCAGATATCGAATCAACCGGCCTGGAGGGCACGGTCCGCATGGCGATCCAGAGCGAAGACGGCCAATGGAGTATTCAGGGGGAATTATCGCTTTGGTTTCCCGAGATGTTGGATGTTACGGCGAGAGATCTGAATCGTGACGGTTTAGACGACTTAGTTCGTCACCGCTGGTATCTCAGCCAGTTGTATTCCGTGCGACTGAACACGGGTGATGGCCAGTTTGATGAAGTTCGAGAGATTTTCAATCATGAATATC
>JAGQOZ010000928.1 GCA_020426955.1 Planctomycetales bacterium | reverse complement strand
GTATGAATCGGAATTGATTCGCAGCCGCCAACCTCGATTCAATGTTCGTCCGTAAAGGAATGACGCAAACACACAGCGAGAAAACTGCGTGTTTGCTGCCGGCGGGCTCGGGCTTTTTGGGCCGAGCCGGTTTGCTGAGAGGGTCGTACACATCGTACGATCCCTAACGCCGCCAGCAGCGCCATGGCGGCGGGCGATGGTTCGGGTACGGCTTGTGCCGCCTGCCGAGGCCCTGCTTCATATCCGCCGTCGATGAACGCGACCACAAAGTCGCCAGACGTAAAATCTCCATCGCCATTCCAATCGCCGGTGGCCCAAGTGGAATTGCCATCGATCAGATCTTCGTACTGTCCGGCCGTAAAGACCTGGACGAAGTCTGCTGAATTGAATTCGCCGTCAAAGTTCGAATCGCCCAACCAAGTGTGCAACACGTCGTGAACATAGTCGGCTCGTTCAATTGGGTCGGTGATGGAATCGAGTGCTGCACGAGGATCTGCGAGACCGCCGAACGTGATTTCGCCTGTTCCGCCATGAGTCAACCGGCCATTGCCGTCAATGACCCAGTCATAATCTTCGGGCGGGTAATCGTTGATCGTTTCGCCTGAATCGAGCGCAAAGGCGTCGAATTCCAATGGACGTGCACGGTTTGCCCACCAGTATTGGATCTCCAGGTCTGCGCCGTCATCATCGTCCATTCCGATGTTAAACCCGATGGTGTCTCCGATTTCGATTTTGCCGCCGCCGTTGGGATCTTCGAATTGACTCTTATGAAACCGAGTCTCCATGGACCAACCGATATCGGTGGCCATGCCCACGCCATAGATCTCTTGATCCGGGCCCCATTCCCAATCGTCGGCGTTGGCCCAGCCATCGTAGCGTTCTTCTAGATCGTCGTCCCAACGCGAAAAACGTCCTTCGTAGTTAACGTAGTTATGCCCGCCGTAGTCGTTGAAGAATTCGGTCGCTTGATCCGTATTCACGTTCGCTCGATCATTGTTGGCATCAATAATGATTTCGATCGCGTCGTCTTTCCAGAATTCTTGGTTCAGGTTGTCACTAAACACTTCGTCATCTCGTACATCCACGCCGACATACAGAAACTCAGTGTCATGTGCCAAGTAAAACGTGAACTCGCTATCGTCGGCGCCATCCCAACCTTTGCTAAGAGCAAACCCCAGAATCCAGGCATTACCCATCGATCCATCTGGCGAACCTGGCGATACCGTTACGCCTTCAAAGTTGCCAAATTCGGACGACGTGATACTGCCGTCCAAGGTGATGGTACCGTCTGGAACCATCGGGACGATCAAGCTGGTGAGTTCAGTGTCCGACCAGGGCCCTTCCGCCGACTCGTCAAAGTCAAAGATATCAAATACTTGCGCCTGGACCGATACGCTGACCAGCAACCAAGTAAACAACATTACCGCGAATTGTTTCTTGTCCATGGTTCGTCCTTTCTGATGACGAAAGCCGTGACGATTCGTATTGAGCCACGGGAATTCAGACGTTTGGCGGCCATACGTTTTTCGCCGCACTTCGCTTGGTCTCTGCAATGTTGCGACGAGCGTACTTGATTTGCAACGGCACTGCAAGAAAAAACTGGAGTCCCATTGCCTATGTCGTAGCTGCAGTTTGTCTTCGTCTGCGCGAGAAAGAACGACATCGCATTCACCATGGAACGGACGGCGGCTATGCGGTTGGCCCCGGTTGCTCGCAACGGTCGGGATTCTCGGACGCTCTGGTGATCGTGAACTGGTTTTGTGGTTTGTCGGTTCGCTGAAACGCGACACGATCGTTGTTACTAGTGTCAGTCAGCCGAGCTACGGCGTTTCAAGCAAATGCATCCTGGATGCCCAACGGTTGCGAGCAACCGGGGCTGCCCTGTTTCGGTTGGTTTCCCAATTGCAATGCAAGAAGGCAACAGCGCCGACACACTTGCCGGACGAACTGGTCTCGGCGATAGAAAATCGCAACCATCGAGGATACGATGCTGACCCTACCGGGGCGTTGGCGACCAATTCCAATCGGGATCTGACGTGACTTCGTTTAGGTGTTTTGCTT
>JAGQOZ010000927.1 GCA_020426955.1 Planctomycetales bacterium | reverse complement strand
TCCGCCGTGGTATAGCGTTCGTCCGGATCTTTGCGTAATGCTTTGGCAATCACGCTGCGGAACGGTTCGGACACTTGACTCAGATCGGGCTGCGCCGTCATATGCTTCATGATGATTTCGCCCATGCTGTCGCCGGCAAACGGCGGCGCACCGGTCACCATTTCGTACAAAATAATGCCCAACGCGTAGATGTCGACTCGAGTGTCATAGCGGCCCATGCTGATTTCCGGCGCCATGTAATGAACCGTGCCCACGGTCATGGTGTGCCCGCTGCGATGACTGGACGAAATGAATTTGCTTAGGCTGTAGTCGCCAATCTTGACGTAGCCATCTTCGTAGAACACGTTGTGCGGCTTCAGATCGCGGTGCACCACGCCATTCTGATGCAAATAGCTCAAGCCCTTGGCCATTTCTCGTAAAAAATACGCCGCCTTGATTTCGCCCAGCCCTTGCGGAGCGTCATCCAAGAGGTCTCGTAGCGAAGGGCCCGACACATATTCCATGATGACAAACGGCGTGCCATCTTGGTTGCGTTTGACGTCAAAGATGGAAACCAAGTGCGGACTTTTTAAATTCATGCACTGGCTGATACCGCGGAGTTCAATATCTTCATAGTTCTGCACCGCCTTGAGTGCCACTTGCCGACCTGAATCGCTGATAGCGTAGTAGACTTCGCCAAATCCTCCTCGACCCAACGCGTGTTCGATCTGAAATCCATCCAAAGGACGATCACCGTGTTGATAGCGAAACGTGGCCATTGTGAAAATTCTCGTCAGGGTTAGCGTGATTCGAATTGCGGTGGCGATAGTGCAAAAGCGTCGGTTCGAAATAATCTTGAAACTCGTTGGTCATCCGCGGCGAACTTATACCGCTTGTTTGACCACAAACGTGACACCTTGCCGTTCCATGGGGCTATCCAGCGAAACCAGCGTGGCGTCATGAGCTGCTCCGGAAATGGTTCGCACATACAGCGAATTCTGTTTCCAGAAAAAAATGATTTGTTGGCCGACATCTTTGTGTTGTACATGGGACGCACCGTTGGGTCCAATCACCAACGAATCATCCATCAAGACAATTCGCCGGATGTCACGACGCTCCATGCGAGCGGCCGTCAGATCGACCACCGCAGACGTACTGGCGGGACACGGCACCAAGAAACGCAACGCACAGCGTTGGTGCGGCAATAGCCGATCTCCGTGTGACAGTAACTTGGCAGACTGATCTGTTTCATTGATGCGCATCGGGCGATCTGAATGAAGAAAGTAGTCTTCTTCTTGTCTTTGAATGCGAAAGCGGTTAGCGTCGGGCGGTGCTAACAACGGCACGTCGGCAGGCCGAGAAGTACTGATGGGGCCGAAGGTCACACTGTCGTTGGGCAGTACCAAAACCGTGCCGTAGCCGTCGATTTGCAAGGTGAATTTGGTGCGAGACACAGGCTGTCGGTCAACGGCCGTGGCCAAAATCGGTTCGGCATCCGAATTGGCCGACGGCCGTTCGCAGGGAGAGACCAGTCCCAGTGGTGATTTGCGCAGGGCTGCGAGCGCCGTTTCCAGCGCGTCGCCTTGGACGATGGCTTGCTGCAGCCAAGGCGAATCGGGCAGCAATAGCGCCAGCTTCTGTAATGAAGCAGACAGTTCTTGGTTGCGCCAGTTTTGTAGCGTTGCGGCAGCGAATTGACACTGTTGCACAATTCGGCCCAATTCGCGAATCGCGGACGACGACGCGGCGAACGGCTCCAAACTGCGCGCCGTTTCGTTCGCTCGATCCAATCGACCACTTCGCAGGTCTGCCTGGGCTTGGTCTAACAAGGCCCGAATAATCTGATCACGGATTTGGATCACTTGGCTGTGATTCGAGTTGATGCGAAGCGCGGCTTGCATGGCAATCAAAGCGTCGTCGAATGCACCGCGATCGATGGCGTTTTGGCAGCGTACAATCACTTGCTCCAGTTCTCGATTCTTCAGCTGAACGTCTCGTTGAAGGGCCACCACCGTGGGCGAATCGTCGGCTACGCGAGCCACCATATCTTGCACGCCGGAAAAGTCACCTCGGCCCGCCAACT
>JAGQOZ010000926.1 GCA_020426955.1 Planctomycetales bacterium | reverse complement strand
CGTACCTCGCTGCCGGGAGTTCGTGGCAGGCGGATGTCTGCAGATGATGAAGCGAATGCCGTAATCTTGGCCGAAGAGTTAGACGGTCTTGCGCTTGCGTTGGAGCAAGCCGGGGCTTTCATTGTTGCCAGGTCAACAACACTTGCCGACTACCTAGCTCGCTGGAAGGCAAGCGAAACGGG
Source organism: Planctomycetales bacterium (assembly GCA_020426955.1). GTDB lineage: Bacteria > Planctomycetota > Planctomycetia > Pirellulales > Pirellulaceae > JAGQOZ01. Next base: position 1,883 of record JAGQOZ010000926.1, on the reverse strand, counting down.
ACTAAGCGAATGGCACCACGCCCGCGAAATGAAATACCCTCGGTGCTTGGCGATAACTTGGCAAACAACATTTTTAGAACTCTCGATTGAAGCTCAATGTTTACTAAAGATTCTAAGCTTTTTTGATTCAACATCGCTTCCGCGACGTATGGTGCTCGGTCCGGGGCCAGCGTCCGTTCTATATTCGACGACAAAGGATCAATCAAAAGGAATCATCGCGACGCTATCGAAGGGATTGGGGGCCTTAACGCAGCACATTGCCAAGCACTTTCGGTCAAGCGAAGTCGATCCGCCCAGCGTTGACGAATATCTGTCCCAATTGCCAAAAGCCAATGCCGAGGCGGCAATTGAAGAGTTGATTTCGTTTTCGTTCTTACGTCCAACGGACGGCGAAGAAGGGGATTATGCAATTCACCGTGTCCTGCAGTCCGTAGTAAACCAGAGCCTCAACCAATCAGATCGAAAAGAATTTTCTACTGCTGCCGCGATGTTTCTTTCATTTACTGTGGCCAGTTGCTCTGCCCAGGATGCTTACGAGTGGAAAATCTGGAGACGATTGGCACCCCATGTTCGGAAAATACTAGTAGACGAGGTTTGCGTTGCGGAACTAGATATTCTCACAATGCCTTTAATGATTCAGCTGGGCTGCTATTGCTACCAGAGTGGGCTTTACGCCGAAGCTGAACATTGGCTGAAAAAGGTTTCCGCCCCGGATTCATCGGCACCAAAAAGTGAACAGGAAGTCTACACAAAGACTCTTGTTAATCTTGCGACAGTTGCTGGGCAAACTGCAGATTTTCAGCGAGCAGAAGATCTTTACAACCAGGCACTACTTCGTCTGGATCAAGTGCCTGAAGGTTGTCTTGAAGAGATTGCTGGTCTTGAGAATAACCTTGGAAGACTTGCGTACGAGCAAGGCAAGTGGCAGGATGCTCGGAAACTATTGTCGTTAAGTTTGAGCAGGCTACATGGCAGTCGCTCGGCCGCAGAAGCGACCGCTCTGAATAATCTTGGGCTTGTCGATTTTGAAGAACGCAAGTTCAATGCGGCTGAAACGTGTTTTCGGACCGCCCTGGAAATTGAAGTCGAACTTTTTGGAGAAAGCCACCCGGCCACGGCACGCACGATGCAGAATCTGGGCCGAGTTTTGCGGGACCGAAAACAGTTCGACGAAGCTCGCAATCTCTTTCAACGGTCGATCGACATCAATCTCGAATTCTACGGGACCGACCACCCTGATTTAGCCCGGACATATTCCAACCTGGGCCAGTTGGAACAGCAAGTCGAAAAATACGCCGAGGCCGAAAGATGCTTTGAAGAATCCTTACGTATCCATCAGCTTGTCCACGGCGATAAACATCCAAGTATTGCAATTGCACTAGTGAATATCGGCAATTTATATGTCATGCAGAAGCGGTTTGACGACGCTGTTAAATTGTTCCAGAAGGCAATGGTAATCGACGAAGCTGTTTTTGGACCTGACCACTACGAAGTCAGCACCGACTTGCTAAATCTGGCGATGGCCAAAATGGGACTTAAAGAGTTTCCGGCAGCAAAGAGACATCTGATTCGAGCTCGAGAAATTCGCGTTAAATGTCATGGAGAGCAACACGCTACCGTTCGAGAATTGGATCAACTTTTTAGAATGGTTGATCTCGCTTTAGGCTCGTCCATTTCGCAAACGTCGAAACGCGTGCAACAACGGAAGCTTGCCAATCGTGTTGGGCGAAATCAACGATGTCCATGTGGCAGCGGAAAAAAGTTCAAGAACTGCTGCGGAAGCCGGAATTGACTTGATAAATCGATTTCGTTTGCCGGCGGGAATCACAAGCTTCTCAATAATTCACATTTGTCCGTCATCATTACGCCGTAGAGTTCCCAAA
>JAGQOZ010000925.1 GCA_020426955.1 Planctomycetales bacterium | reverse complement strand
TTCAACTCGGTTTGGAATACAAACTACCCGTGCTTGTGGTTCGTCCTACCGAAGCGAATCAGGTTGCCAGAATCTATCCCGAAATCGCCAAGATGCTGGAACCACTGAAATCTGCGGGCTTTCCCATTTTGGACGAAGTCTATCAATTCTACGAACACGGCGATTACGAAAAACGCAAGCAACGTTACTTGGATGCCATCACAAACGCACCGGAGGGCGTCAGCGAAATCATCATCCACTGTGGTTTTGACGACCATGAACTTCGTCAGATCACCAGCAGTGTGGACATCCGCGATTCGGATCGAAAAGTCTTCACCGATCCGGAAGTCCAAGCGGCCATCCAACGGCTTGGCGTGCAAATCATCACTTGGAAACAATTTCAGGAAATGAAACGCTAGTCCGTCGTATCGGTGCTCTGTTCAGCGTCCTGTTCTTGCCGCATCTGCTTTCCTTTCTCAATGATGGTCTCCAAACTTTCGTCGTCTTCGTCCGACCGCTTCCAACCGTTTTCTTCCAAGACCATAATCGGATCAAAACGAGTCCAAGTGGGCAAGGACGAAGAAAGGAGCGCCATCAAGTAACCACTTCGCAGCGTCCACGCGACGTAGCCCATGGAAAGCCCGACACCTACTTTGCCCAATTGGGCAATCACCATTTCGTCGGTATCCAAGTTTTCCATGACATCTCTTTCGGCCGCATCGTATTGCCTCCAGAGTAGATCCATCTTGGCAACAGCAACTTCGATTTCATGCATATCCACCTGCTCGAATTCACGTCCCGGCAAGCTTCGCCCTCGAAACTGCACTCGCACTAACTCGGCCCGGTCTGAACCAGACGAACGCACCGAATTCCCCTCCAACTCGGCAAATTCGCTTTCAACTCGATCCATTTCCAACTGCTGCGAAACCAAACCTAACAATCCGGCATCGCCTTTACCTTCCGCTTGGTGAACAACGCCACTGCCGGTATTGGCGGTTGGTTTGGGAGACGTGCGAATGGTGGTCGACGTCCCTTCGATAGGCGCCTGATCGTCCGGCGAATTCGTATCCGACTCCTCCGTATCATCCACATCGGACGACGAATCATTGGAATTCGAATCGTCATTCGTATCGTCGCCACCGTCGGTTGGATCGGGTGGCAGCGTCACGGTGGAAACGTGGACTGTCACCGTAATCGGATTCGAAGTACTTGTCCCATCACTGGCCAAATAGCTAAACGTTACCGGCCCCACGTGCCCAATTGCCGGAGTATATTGGAACGTGCCGTCGGACTGGAAGACCAAGGAACCTACGGCTGGCACGGTATGCAACTGCGCGGTAAGCGTTTGACCTTCCACATCACTATCATTCAACAATACGCTCAGCGCCTGTACCAAAACTTGGTCACTGGTGACAAAATACTCGTCTGCCTGTCCACTAGGCGCGTCGTTCACCGCCAACACTTGAACGGTAACCACCGCCGAGTCGGTGCCACCATGGCCATCACGGATGGAATAGCTAAAGGAATCCAGCCCACTGAAGTCTTGATCGGGCGAATAAACAAACGTACCATCTGCTTGAATCGTCACCGAACCATGATTCGTGGTGTGTGTTCCAACGTTGACAACTTGCAACGCATCTCCATCGGTATCGGCATCCACGCCGTATCCGGAATCGTCCGTAAGTAGATTTCCGGAAACGGCATTATCTTCGTTCGTCGAATATTCGTTGTCGCTGGCCACGGGAATATCATTCGCTGGCGAAACGTTGATCGCCACGGTTTCCGTCACCGACATCGGTCCACCAGCACCACTATTCCCCAGATCGTCCACCGAAATCTGAATTCCAGCAGCTCCAAAGAAATTAGCATTGGGTTGGAAAACCAACCCATCCAGCGCCAAATTGATATCGGTGACCGTTCCAGTGAACGTCATCAAGACATCTCCCACACCGTCACCAGAAACGAACGTCAAGCCAACTGTTTGGCTCAACGTAACATCACCGCCAGCCACTTGAAGCGTCACCTGCACTGCACCGCCATTGGCGTCGGCATCCGAAATCTGAATCGCGTTTACGGCAGCAAGAAC
>JAGQOZ010000924.1 GCA_020426955.1 Planctomycetales bacterium | reverse complement strand
CTGCATTTTCGCTTCGAGCTGTTGAAGCTTGCGATCCACGGCATCGTCTTGCCGACGCTGGTTGGCTGCGTTGGCCTTGCGTTCGAAACAGGACGCCCCGTTCTCGAAAAGCTGTTTCTGCCAGTTATAGAAATTAACCGCACTGATACCGTGTTTGTCGCACAGATCAGACACCGGCACCTTTTCGAGGAGATGTTCCCGTAAAATCGCTATCTTCTGATCAGGCGTTAAAAACTTGCGTTTGGACATTCGCGTTTCCCTTTCTCGGAACCGCTAAACTATAGCACGCCGCTTATGTCACAACTTCAACTGAGGCAAAACAAATCTTGCATCCGTTCAAGAGTTGGGATCTCAGATCTCGAAAGGTGAACTTGCCAACGCCATCAATGAGCTAACAGCCATGTTCACTCCGGCGCAGTGGGCCTATTCGTTCGTATCCGGAAAACTGGATTCGACAAGTGGAGACGCGGGTTGGGAGGTGGACCAGATGCGAGCGGAACTTCGGCTAAACACTGCTGAACTCAATACACTGGCGATTGTAATGTTCTTGTTGTGTGCACCAAATTCGGGAAACCCACTGCGAACGCTCGTCCTGGACGACCCTTTTCAAAACATGGACGAATTAACGGTTTCGACCATTGCCCGCGGGCTGAATCGCATGCTGGCAGTTTGGAGTAAACACGAACATTTGAAAAACTGGCGAGTTCTGATCCTACTTCATGGCGAAGAAAATCTGGAACGTCTGCGTCGTGAATGTCGTTGTGCATCGTATTTTCTTCCATGGCTAACGCCCTGTTCAATTCGGGATGCCGACGATGTCATCAGCGATCAAAGTCGATTTGCAGCAAATGGCTTTTCCGAAATCAAGTCGTTGATCGACGACGGTAATGCATTGATCGACAACGGAAGTGCGTGATTTTAGATTTGAACGCTCGGTTCAGAAAACTGATTGGAATCAAGGGATGACGAACATTTATCGTGTGATGTTGGGCAGAAAGAGCATGCACGCTGCCGATTGTTTTGAGGGCAATTATGTTGGAACAGACTTTGGCATCCATCAAGATTTGACGAACGAACTTCCTGACGAATGGCGTGAATTCAACCGAAAGTTCATCCCTACCTACTTGAAAATCTGGCCGGACAAATCAAAGGTTGCGGCGGGACTTGCCTGTGGTGCAATCTGGACCGTTTCCAAAGGCTTGCAGACGGACGATGTCTTGCTTTGCCCAGACGGTAACGGTAATTACCGAGTCGGTGATGTTGCTGGCTCCTATTACTACGCGGCGGGTGAAATACTGCCACATCGTCGGCCGATCAAATGGCGAGATCAGTTGGTCGCTCGTGAACAGATGAGTGATGCTCTCAAGAATTCGACCGGATCAATTGGAACGGTCAGCAATATCACGAAACACTTCAAGGAAATCGAGATTCTGTTGGCAGGTACGGCGCCACCGCCAATCATAGTCAACGACGAAACCATAGAAGATGTTGCGACCTTCGCGATGGAAAAACACTTGGAGTTTTTTCTTGTGGCAAATTGGGCCCAAACCGAACTGGGCCAGCAATTTGACATTTACGAAGATGACGGCGATCTAGTTGGCCAACAGTATCCAACCGATACGGGGCCGCTGGATATTTTGGCAATCAGCAAGGACCGAAAAACGCTATTGGTAGTCGAGCTTAAAAAGGGACGTGCCAGCGACGTAGTGGTTGGCCAGACATTGCGATATATGGGCTACGTCCAGGACGAACTAGCCGAACCAGGACAGACCGTCCGTGGCGTCATCATTGCATTGGAAGACGATCAAAGACTGAAGCGAGCTTTGTCAATGGTTCCCGCTATCGAATTCTTTCGATATGCCATCAGCTTCAAATTACTGAGGGGCGCGGCGGAGGATTAGACAACCTTGACGTTCCAGAACTTGCAGCTCCTAGTTTCATGGACTGGCGACCAGCTTAGGTAAGAATTTGGCCAACGTTGCGACTCTGTAATCAAAAATGAGTACAAAAGCATGGACGAATCGTTTGACTTTCGTGCGAGAGATGGCAAAGTTTTTCTTGCGAGGATGAAATAATCT
>JAGQOZ010000923.1 GCA_020426955.1 Planctomycetales bacterium | reverse complement strand
AAGCAGTTCCGAAAAATTCACGCTCGGTATGTTCGTACGAATCGAACCAAACGGGCCTCGTACTTCCACCGGTGCCTGTGGTTTCGGATCGAATAAATCCAAATGGCTGGGGCCACCATCCAGCCAAATCAATATGCACGACTTGGCTGGAGCAACTTTGTTGACAACATTCGGGATTACCGTGGACGGAGAGTCGGCCGCGGCGCGGGAGGCTTGGAACAGGCCGATTGATCCGAGAAATCCCATGCGCACAAAGTCTCGACGCAACACACGTTTTTGGATCGCTTGGTGGAATCGCAACGGAACACCTCAACTTCGCTGATTTCGAACGCTGCCACAGGCCACGCAGAATGCTTCTATTCTGGCAGCGATGTTCGTTTCGGTCTAGTAAAGAAATGTTGCTTATCCGTCGCTCGCGATTGTTCGCTGATACGGCTATCATAACGGTTTTGACGTTTTCCAGTGGAAGGTGCTGCGATGCGAAATATTCTCTTTTCGTGGATTTTGGCGATGGTCTGCGCGCCGAACCTGGTTGACGCCCAACCACAGTCGATGTTTTCGCTGCATCCCGAAAACAGTCGTTATTTTCAATTTCGTGGCAAGCCAACATTGTTGATTACATCGGGCGAACACTACGGCTTGCTCTTGAATGCCGCATTTGATTACGAAGCCTATTTCAACGAATTGGCCGTGCACCGGCTGAATCATTCCCGAATTTTCAGTGGTGTGTATCGCGAGATTGCCGGTTCGTTTGGGATTACAGAAAACCCGTTGGCACCCAATGATGATCACTTCGTGTGCCCGTGGGCGCGAACCGACCAAAAGAACCAACAAGGTCTTACGAAGGTCGATTTAAAGCGTTGGAATCGGGCCTATTTTCAACGGCTCAAGCAAGTCGTCCAAGCGGCTTCGGAACGCGATATCGTGTTGGAGATGACTTTGTTTTGTCCCATGTACAAGCCCGAATTGTGGGACGTCTGCCCGATGAACAGTCAAAATAATGTGAACCAGATTGGCAAGTGCGAGTCGACCAAGGTGTACACGCTGGAGAACCCAGAACTATTGCAAGTGCAGTTGGATGTTGCCGAGAAAATCGTGAACGAACTCCGCGAATTTGACAACGTCTACTTTGAAATCTGTAACGAACCGTATTTTGGCGGAGTGACAATGCAGTGGCAGCATCGCGTCTTAGATCATGTACAGCAAGTCCAGGCCAATCACGATCAGCCGAAGCTGATTTCCATCAATGTGGCCAATAAAACGGCCAAGGTTAGTGCGCCGCATCCGGCTGTGTCACTGTTTAATTTCCACTATTGTTATCCGCCGACCGCAGTGGCAGACAATTGGGAATTGCACAAGCCGATTGGTGAAAACGAAACAGGTTTTCGCGGTTCGGAAGATGTTTTGTATCGCACGGAAGGCTGGGATTTTATCGTCGCCGGCGGCGCGCTCTACAACAATTTGGATTATTCGTTTACCGCCAGTTACCCAGACGGATCACGGACGGACTACAAGTCACCCGGTGGTGGAAGCCATGCTTTAAGAAAGCAGTTAGGTATTCTGCGGCGAACCATCCAAGCACTACCACTGCCGCACATTGAACCGATCGCCAATGTGGCAAAGTCAGATCAAGATCTCGTCCTTTCCGCAATTGGAAAGCCGCATGACACTTATTTGATCTACACGCACGTGCCGATCCCGGGTAAATGGGACGAAAAACAGCGTGGCCGTATCGAACAAACACGAGACGATGTTTCGCTGACATTGACTTTGCCCGCAGGTCGTTATTCCGCCACGCAAGTCGATTGTCAAACGGGTGAAGAACATCTACTGCCGTCGTTGGACATAACGGACGATTCGCCAATTGCAGTGACGCTCAAGCCGTTTCAGACCGACGTTGCGTTAGTGGTTCGGCGCGAGCGAAACTAGACAACTGCGAGGAGTTCTTATTAACCATCTTGACTCAACATCAACGCCGTTTCCTCGACCGACGCTCATGGACCGTCTGGTACAGTGCGCGCTGGTGATTGCGTATCGCTTGGCGTTTGTGTACTGGTTTGTCTTTCGCCCGCAGACCAAGG
>JAGQOZ010000922.1 GCA_020426955.1 Planctomycetales bacterium | reverse complement strand
CCCAAGAAGACACGTAACAACGTGAGCATCGTTTTGTACGAAAAATTCGAAAAACTAGAACTCTTTGGTCCCGACGAAACCCGGAGAAACGTTAGCGAAATGTACCTGATAAAAAAAAAAAAAAAAACGGGTCCGATCTTGTCTGCGCAAGGCGTTGCCACCGTGGCCACACACGCCTTTGGCGATGTGTCGGCGGTTGATATTCTCATGATTCCCGGTGGCCGGGGAACGGTTCATCAATTGTCCAATTCCAGCCTGCTTGATTTCGTGCGACGTCTGCATCGCGAAACGGAACTGACCACGTCCGTCTGTACCGGCTCTGCAATACTGGCAAAGGCAGGCATCTTAGATGGGCGTCGCGCCACTTCGAACAAAACGTTCTTTGCACTTGCCGAAAGCCAATCTGACCAAGTCACTTGGGTTCGTCACGCACGATGGGTGGAAGACGGCAAACTATTTACGTCTGCGGGCGTTTCCGCCGGAACCGATATGGCGCTGGCGGTCGTTGCCAGATTATTTGGTCAAGTACGAGCCGAAGTTTTGGCGCGGCAACTTGAATACCATTGGCATCCAGATTCCCAGTTTGATCCGTTTTCCGAACCAATCGTCGAAACGGCGAATCAAACCGACTGATGCCACACGTTTATTCAATTTTAGGATTTAGGAGACACAAGTCATGAAGCCAACGAAGCTAATTCGAATCTTCTGTTGCACCGTATTCCTGTGCGTTGCGTGGGGATGTCAGCCATCGCCGAAAACACACTCCGAAGCTCCGCCAGCGGTTGAAGCCACCGTTTCGGACGACTTGGTGACGCATTTTGCTACGGCGGACAAATTGGATGGCCAGGAAGATCAAGTGGTTCACCGTTGCTATGCCTGTGCGCTTAGTATGGATGGAAACTCGCAAATCGCGGCGAAAGGGAACGGATACACATTTCACTTCTGCAGCGATCATTGCCGCACACAATTTGTAGAAAATCCAGACCAGATTGTGTCACAAGCAATGGATATGCTCGAATCCGCACAGTAGCGACGATTCTTACGGCTTTTCCGAGATGAAAACATTCGGAAGCATCGGACCCTGACGCCCACGTAGTGCTAGAGGAATATGCACTGGGCGTCAGGGCTCCTCTTTTTGGCGTGCCCGATCGATCAATACGTTATTCAAGCAAATAGACAATTGCAACTTCTCTTAACAACACGGATAATACTGACTATGCGGCCGACAGCAATCGCTAACTCTCGACGTTGGAAAAAGATTCGCCACCGCTAAATCACTTTGTAATCGCAACGATGTACTTCCCGTGAGAATTCCAGATGCAGAACAGAATAAAGATCTTTGTATTCGTGTTTTTCGTAGCCTCGATCACTTCGTCAGTAAACGCCGAAGTTTTGAAGTGGGAGTTTTCAATTGACGAACAACAAGTCAAAGATGGACCAGAACACGACGGTTCGACTAACAGTCCCGGCACGGGCAAAGGCATGATCACATATGACGAATCAACAAACGTGCTTTCGTACCAATTGGAGTGGGATGACTTAGTTGGCGAAGTGACTCAATTACACATTCACGGCCCGGCAGATAGCGACAACAGCAGTTCGGACCATTTGTTGGACATTTACAACGGAACGGACGTCCCTGGTTTTCCAAGTGCGACAAAAGGCAGTTGGCGAGACACCGTCATAATCAATCCTTTGACTCTACCTGGTTGTGGTCGTGCCGCATGCGATTGCCGCTGTGCCGAAGAAGCCGTCGATAACGTTCTGTTGACGCAGGGTGGCCGTCCAATGGGAATTTTACAAGCCCTCAAGTCTGGATTAGCTTATGTGAATGTTCACACCAATGTGTTTGGCACGGGCGAGATTCGCGGCAATTTAGGACTGCCTGTTCCGGAACCAGCTTATGGCGTCATTATCTTAGTCGCCATCGTGCCAATTGTACGTCAGATGAAATTCTATTCGCGAAGCCGCACGAAATCCAGCTAAGCGCGCACCGACTCGCGACGCACTACCGACTTATTCGTCTATACTGCGGCCGTTGGCGAAGAAACCTCGAATCGTTTGTTCGCGCGAACCTTTCTAACAG
>JAGQOZ010000921.1 GCA_020426955.1 Planctomycetales bacterium | reverse complement strand
TCAGCATTTCTTGATCGTGCAAGGCGCGAATCAGTTCGTCGGCGGCATCCACAGAATTGGGATCTAGCGCGTAAGCTTGCTCAAATGCTCGGATGGCCGCTGGGTTGTCCGTATCGGCATGCAATTGGCCAATCTGCGACCAGTATTCGGGAACGGCCGCAAAGCGTTCTTTTTGAGAAACAAGGCAATCGATTGCCTCTTGGTTTCTTCGTTGACTGGACAAGAGTTCGGCGCACAACGTCCAGGCGCACAACAAATGCGGCGACTTTTCTTGGACAATCCGTAATGATTCTTCGACAACATCAGCCGGCAACAGCCATTTTGCTTGGAAGTAATACGCTTGAACGGCTTCGTCATCAACAGCCTGCGAAACCAGTTGTTGCAGTATGCACTGCAACGCTTCACGACGTTCCTTGTCCGTTTGACACAAGTCAATCCAACCGTTGATGGCGAACGCAGAATTGACGTTCTCCAAAATGGCGTCGCGGAAGTCAGACTTGGCTTCGTCGATACGTTTCAGCGACACCAAAATCTTGGCGCGAATCTGGAACGAATAGACATTGCGTTCGAATTCAATCGCCTTGTTGGCGGCCTCCAACGCCTCTTCGTGACGACCCAACGCCTGACACGCAATCGCACGTTCTCGCCATGCCCAGCCGTACGTTCCATCCAATTGCAACGATTTGTCCAAGTACTCCAGCGCCGCTTGATGCTGGTGCACGTAACCCAACCAATCGGCCGCCAAGGTGAGTGCGTTGCCGTGGTCCGGAAACCGATCGGCCAAATCGCAAGCGTACTGCACCGCCGCGTCGACACCTTCTACGTGGGCCGTCAATTTGGCGATTGTCTGCGAGTAGCTGCTTTCATCTCCACCAGCCGTGACCACTTGCCGATAGGCATTCAATGAATCTTCCAACCGCCCGTCTCGTTCCGCCAAATTCGCAACGGTCAGCCACTTTTCCAGCTCGGGCAACGCCGTGGTTGCCTGCTCTAAGAGCTGCAAACCTTCTTGCGGTGTACGCAAGATGCCAATCAGCCGAGCGGCTTCGCACAACAAGCGACCGTCATCGGGACGACGTTGAATGGCTTGGTGCAGCACTTCCACAGCGGCGTCCGATTGCAAATAGTTGGCCAGACCTTTAGCGAACAGAAGTCCCGGCTGTTCGCTGATGTGGCCAAATTCGTCGAATCGTTTTTTCAGAAACGCCAGGAATTCCGCCTGTTTGCCGAATTGTTCCGCTAGTTCGCTCAGACGTCCGATGATTTGTTCGTCCGTGGGCGAAAGCTGAGCCGCCAGCCGCAACAGTTCATACGCGTGTTCGTACTGTTTGGCTCGCTGTAGCCGAGCGGCTTCGTGCACCAGCCCGAATTCGCTGTGCGGTGCCTGCCGCATGACGTCTGCCAAGAGCCGAGTGATTTCTTCTTCGCAGTCGTCGCTAAGCAAGGTTAGTAAATACGTCATGGACGCCAAACCACCTTCGCCATCGTCAATGCATTTTCGCAATGTCGAAATGGCACCGTCTAGTCGTCCCATGGACGCCAAGAGCCGAGCGCGTTTGAGCAATAGGGCTTCCGAATCTGGATACAACTGACACAGACTGGTCATCGCGTCCAAGCTGTTTTCCAACGAATGATCCTGGAACGCCAAGCTCCACTTGGCCCAATGCGTCAAGCGATGATTGGCATCCCAAGCTTCAAACTGTTGATAGATCTGTTGCGCGGTCGCTCGGTCATGATTCCGAGCTGCCAGCTCCAGTTGATACAGCCAATCAAACTGTTCCGTTTCCGGCAGTTCCACCATGTCCAAAATGGACGCCTTTGCTTCAGGAACCAACACAATCGCTCGCGGCCCACACCAGGCATACGTTTCCAGCATGGGAGCCAAATTACATTCGCCCACATACCACGTGCCGGGATCTTGAATCAGCAACGCACCTCGCTTTGTGTCATAACCACAGATGACTTGAATGTGTGATGATTCCGGTTCGGCCGTCGTGATGGCGAAAGGGATGTCCAAATCAATCAAAGCATGAGCCGATTCTTCCGTTAAGCGAAACTCTTTGGCAACAAAGCCATTCTCTTCCGCCCACAAGCGTTGA
>JAGQOZ010000920.1 GCA_020426955.1 Planctomycetales bacterium | reverse complement strand
CGTGACGTTCCGGCAGAAGAAAACGCGGCAACCTATTTGTTTCCGGTGGCGGCCGAAGCAGAAGAGCTGTATTCGCGGATCTATCCGTTCGCACACGCCAATATGGACGACTTCGATTGGAAAAATGGACTGACCGACGAACAGGTCGCCAAGACAGCGGAAGGATTTGACGCGTTTCCAAGAGTCTTAGAGGCGTTGGACCAAGCTGCCGAATGCCGCGAATCAGCTTGGCCTATGGACTTCAGCAAACCGGCCAACGAAATCTGGCTGGAAGCGTCTCAACCAATGCGACTGTTCGCAAGACTGAATGACTGTCGAGCTCGTTATCTGCTGTCGCTCGGCAAACCCGATAAAGCGGCAGCCGTTTACCTTCAGCAGCTGCGTTTATGCAGAATGCAAGACAAAGAACCAACGCTAGTGCTGTTTCTGGTGAACACCGCTTGTCGATCGATTGCGGTTGGTTCGCTGGGGCAGTTGATGCAAGTGCAAGAATTATCAGAAGCCACGCATCAAGCCATTGAAACGGAATTAGCCTTGCATGACGCCATGCCGGGATATGTGCATGCGCTGCGAACAGAAATCCCGGTTGGCATTGAATCGTTTCAGCGACTTCCCGTGATCGGCACCAAGTTTGCGAACGACTATCTTCGCTATATGAACGAACAAATCAAGATTGGAGCCGAAGAGCAATTTTTGTATGCGCAACGCAAGGCGCCGCAAGTAACCGGACCGGCAGCGACATTGGTTCCAGCGATCGAGGCTAGTCGAGAAGGGGTGAATCGAATTCGTTCCTTAATTCGCTGTTTGCGAATCCTGAACAAGATCCACGCTGGCGGATATGAAACAGGGACACCCATCTCGCTGGCAATTTTGGGGCTACCCAAACCTTGCACGATTGATCCTTTCAGCGGAAAACCGTTGATAATCAAAACAACCGAATCAGGCTGGACGGTCTATTCGATCGGGCGTAATTTGCTGGACGATGGCGGTGATTTGAAGGAGATGGCCGACGTTGGCTTCGGCACGCATTAACGAATCCTCCGTCGGACGCTGGCACGTTCGATTCCGGAATTGGGTTCGAGGGCCGACCGCGATTCGTGAAAGGGCGCCTAGCTGGGTAGGCTGTGCGGGTGCTGGCTGCAGTCACACAACTGCAAACTTTGCCTAATCAGCACGCCGCTACAACTCTTGAGCGAAATGTTCAATTCGCGGCGGGGCTTAACCGATGAAAGCCGTACACCCTTCCCTTCCGTTGCTCCATAAAGAATCCCTTCCATGAGCAATATTCGATCTTCGCACAACACATCCCTTCGAACTCCTCGGCACCCAAGTCGCCGCACTACAACTCCGGCCTGCATTGGCGATTGGCAGTTGGACTGTTTGGCCGCCAAGGGGACAATGACCAACATCTACTTTGGTCGACCGTTGGGCTGTCCGCCCGATTGGCCTGCCGACTACGCCATCAAGGTTCTGTTCGCTCCGCACGATCAAGATCCGCTATCGATCAATTTGATGAAGCGTGAAGCCGAAGTGGGTCTAACGTCATCGTTTTCGCATCTGGTTCCCATTTTGGACCAGCATGTACATCAAGCGCCGTACTTTCTTGTGATGCCTAAGATTGACGGAGCGCCGCTGTCCAGGGCCATTGCGGCCATGGGCCGAGTGACCGTGCCGCATGCATTGTGGATTGTTCGACAGGTCAGCCAAGCGTTGGGACATCTTCATCAGTCCGGCTGGATTCATGCCGATGTCAAACCGGCCAACATTATGGTTTCGGCCGAAGGTCACGCAACGTTGATTGACTTGGGATGCGCATTGCGAAAGCACGAATCGATCTTTTCGTGGGACCGGCCCATCGTGGGCACGCTCCACTATGTGGCTCCGGAAATGTTCACATCCACGTTGCGTACCGATGTGCGAAGCGACATCTACAGTCTGGGCGTCACGCTGTTTGAAATGTTGACGGGCCGTAGACCGTTTTCCGGATCGGATCAAGGTAAATTGGTCGAAGCACATTTGTCGGAAACGCCTGCCGACGTACGTTCCATTCGGTCGGAAATCCCTGAATCCGTAGCCGATTTGGTGCGACGCATGTTGGCC
>JAGQOZ010000919.1 GCA_020426955.1 Planctomycetales bacterium | reverse complement strand
ATGACATCGATCCTTGCTGTCTGTGCAAATGAATTGTCCTGCGCCTGCATCAACAACGTGGCATCTGCGGTTCGCAGCACCAAATCTTGATCTCCATCCTCGTCCAGGTCGGCCAAATCCAGAAATGCGGCAGGAAAATCGACACCCGGCACGGCGGCGACCACAGCGAACCCAGCCGGACCTAAATTCGCATGCCAAGTCATCTGGCTCCCGGCGGCGAACGAAGAAACCACCACGTCCAGAAGTTGGTCATCGTTGATATCGACCAACGACGCTCGCCAGCGATCCTGACGCAGCGACGAATCAGGTAGCGTCCCAATATCTTGATTCGAACCAAACGAACCTTTGCCATCCAGGTTCTCGTGCCACGCAACCATGGTTTGTTCTTCGCGCCGAGTGACCAGTAGATCCAAGTCACCATCGCCATCGATGTAACCTGCTTCAATAGCGTGGACAGAATCACGAGGCAATATCTGAATGGCGTCGGCAAACGTGCCGTCGCCGTGATTGGGACGCCAGAAGTGATCGGAAACCAGATCTTGATCTCCGTCACCATCCAAATCCGCGAAGATCATGTTGGACGAACCGCCCGGCTGATTGTCAATGTCGTGCAACGCAAAACCAACCGCCGAAAGACACGTACGAGTTTCCAGCGATTCGTACGAAAGCCGTGATACGCGACGAATGTGCATTCCAATACCCCCAACAATGAAACGTGCCAGCGTCCAGTGAATTCGTATCCTATTCAAAAACACTCTTTACGGCAATGATTTAGCGCCATTTGCTTCGGCGATAAAACCCTTGCGCTTCGTTTCTGGTATCTCAAGATTGCAAACACAGAATTCGCAGAGGTCGCGGAGTCCATTTCATTCCTGCGCGAGCTGCCTTGGTGATCTCGGTGCCTCCGTGTTTCTCAATTCGACTGGCTGTGCTTCGAACCGACCAAACCAGATCGATCGGTGTCGCTTATGCTTGATACCTTCCCGTCTGAAACGCGATAACCAAATCGGACGAATCGAATTCGCCATCACAATTCCAGTCTCCGGTAGACCATTGGGAATTTCCCAGGTCAGAATCTTCGTATTCGCCGGCTTGAAAGATTAGCACCAAGTCCGCCGAATCAAACGTTCCGTCTAGATTCACGTCGCCTACCGAAGTCTGAAAGACGCCGCCAATTAAGTCGGATAAATCGGTGTCATTTACTTGGCCATCGCCGTTCACGTCGGATGTTGGCACTTGCTGGTTTGTACGGATGTGTAGACACAATAAATTGACGTCCAAAATATCAAGCTTGGAATCTCGATTCACGTCTCCGTCTAGCACAATCGGAGGCGAACCCGGAGTCCCACCGACGCGAAGACTCGGCTGCCAAGCGTCGACCGTCCGCCAGGCTTCCACCGGCACGCTGGTCGAACGCAATTCTAAGGAAGCTCCTTGACCATCCGTCGAAATGTACCACGCATCATCGTATTCGAAGTCCAGGATCATGGCGTCATACGGCGTCGGTAATTGCAATTGAATTCGCTCTGAACTATTCCGAAGTTGCCCGTCATATTCGGCCAAGATGCGAACCGATTGGCCATAGGCGGTTCGAAACGCCGCTGCATTCGCCACCACGACGGCTCGTTCCCCTGGTGACAACAATGCGTCACCCAGCGTCGCGTCCACTCCGCCGCCTAACCGGATACCTCGCACGTTGATGGCGTGATCCAGCACATTGGTCACTTCGATGAATTCTAGCGATTCGCTATCTTGCGGATGGTACATCACTTCGCTGATGCGCAGCCCGTGCAGCAAATCGATCGCTCGATCTACCTCGGGATCGGACAGCGTGGTTGACGCCGCCAGTTGCAAGCCAAACGCCACGTCATTACTGGTTGCACTCACCTGCCGCACGTCCACTGCCATGATATTTTCACCATGCACCAACAACTCGGCGGGAATCACCAGCGGCCCTTCCACCGTGGCCGAACTGACGCCCCGGTTGGCTCGAGTTGTCTCGGTGATTTCGCCGTCGGGCAGACCTATACGCAGCCATTCGATGCCGTTGATGTAGATGACGGCGCCGTCGTCCAGTAATGTGCTGACCGTCCAAGTGAAGG